>JAGBWF010000008.1 GCA_017629895.1 Clostridia bacterium | reverse complement strand
GGAAGCATAGATTACGCCGTCGTTGAGGGGCTTAACTTCGGTGCCTTCTTCGTTTTCTTCGTTGAAGTCGTTGTTAACCTTGGTGAAGTTAGACCAGCCGTTAGGAAGAACGTCTTCGCCGAAGCATACTACGCAGTTGTTCTCTTCTTCATCAAGATCGTTGGTGAGGAGGAGCTTTTCAGCGTCGTAGTAGAAGTCGAACTTAACGAGGTGGATACCGATTTCAGAGGTGATGTTCTTAACGGTAACGGTAACGGTGATTTCGTCGCCTGCCTTGTAGGATTCGGGAGCGTCGATTACGAGATCGAGCTTAGCGTCTGCGTTAGCTTCGCCTACGAATTCCTTGAGAGCGGGTTCGATATCTTCCTTGGGTTCTTCGGTATCGGTGTTGCCGCCTTCGGAGCCCTTGTTGTAGATTTCGATTTCACCGAGGAAGGTCCAGGTGCCGTTGATAAGTCTGATCTGAACGTACTGACCTGCTGCGTCGAATTCGAGAGTTGCGGAATCGAGGATAACGTCAGACTTTGCTTCGGGAGCAACAGTAGCAACTGCTTCGCCCCAGTTTTCGCCGTCGTCGGAAACGTAAACTTCGAATGCGTCGGGAGCGCCGATGCCCTGACCGAGACCGTCGTTACCGAACCAAACAACTACCTTTGCGAGATCGATGGATTCGCCGAGGTCGAAGGTGAGCCAGTTGTAGCCGAGGCCATTCGCAACGGAAGGAGTAACGCCGGTCCAGCCTGCCCATTCAGCAGCGGTGTATTCAGCGTCAGCTGCGGGAAGAATGCCGTCGTTCATGGTGCAGCCTTCTTCATCGGGATATGCGATAGGAGCGTTTTCGTCCCAGCCCCAGTTAACTTCCTTGCCGCCCTGACGGAACTGTTCGGAAGCGGTGTAGGTAGCATCGGGAGCGATGTTTACGCTGGGAACGCCGGGATCTTCAACTGCGATTTCGCCGAGCTTGATAGCTTCAACGTCAACGTTAGCAGCCTTTTCGGTGTTCCATGCGTTATAAGGAAGGTTTGCAAGGCGGGTTTCGCCTTCTGCGGGTTCATCGTTTGCGGGGTAGTAGAGGCAAACGTTTTCGTTAACCTTGTTGGAAACGCAAACGAAGTAATCAAAGCCTTCTGCGCCATTGAATTCTGCGAGATCAACAGAGAATTCAACGTAGGTCTTTTCGCCTTCGCCGGTCATAATGCCGTTGATGGTGGTGTCTGCGATGTCAGCAGACTTGTTTGCTGCCTTTTCGGTGTTGTACTTAGCTACGTAAGCAACAGCGCCGTCTTTAACGCAAACATCATAGAAGTGAGTGTAAACGGTAGCTTCGGAATCGGTGTTGATCCAGAAACGAATGTTGGTACCGTTACCGTTGCCGCCTTCTACCATTGCGCAATCGATTTCAACTGCAACGTAGAGCTTGGTGTCATCGGTACGGAGCTGATACTTATAGGAAATAGTATCTTCGGTGGCGGGGATAGCCTGCCAGTAGCCGTTTTCTGCGTTAACTTCGGTCCAGCCTTCAGCGTTCCAGCCGTTATCGGAAAGGTCGCCGTCAACAGTGATGGTTTCCATAACGGTTACTTCTTCCTTGGGAAGCTCGTATCCGTCGGGAGCGTCCTGAACGGTAGCGGTTTTCTTGTCTTCGGAAAGGGTGATCTTATCGCCAACGTTGAGTGCGCAAGCTGCGAGCTTGGACTGCCAGTTAGTGCCGTTGGGGTTGGAGTACGAAGAGTGAGCAACGAGGACGATATTGCCGTCGTTGAAGTTGATGCCCTTAGCGATGCCGTTTGCAGCAGAGCCGGGGGTAACAACGGGTTCGAGAGCTACTTCATAAACGTTAGCTTCGGAAGTGGGAGCGAGGAGAACGGAGATAGCCCAGTTGGGGTTACAAGCGTTGTATTCCTCTTCGGAGGTGATGATGGTGTTGTCTTCGCCTGCGATAGTGCCGTCAACGTAGTTGATGTTGAATACGTAGCCGTAAGCGTTATCGAAGGTGTAGTTGCCATCTTCGCCTTCAACCTGACCGTCTTCCCAGTTAACAGCTGCAACGGGAATTGCAAAAGCTGCTACTACGAGAAGAGCAGAAAGAAGGAGTGCTAAGAATTTCTTCATTTTGAGAATTCCTTTCTTAATTTTTATTTTGAGGACAATGCCCCATAATGTTGAGTAAATTATACCACAGCTTTTTTGCCTTGTCAACAGTCAGAAGTTGGTTTATTTTGTTTTTTTGACGTTTTGGCGTTTTGCATAACCGATATACGTTTAATTTGTTCATTATTAAAAACATCGCCGTTTGCAATTATTACAAATAAAAGAGCAGAGAGCCCCTACTCTCTGCCCCGAAAAGCTATATTTCCGACTGAGTTGACATAAAATAAGCGCCCGCATCGACAAGCTTTTTCTCGCTTCCGTCGCTTTGCTTGCCGCTTTGCTTGCCGCTCTGCTTAAGCGACATCACCGCGCCGATAACGCTGCCGTCGCTTACTATCGGCGAAAGATAGCTCACCTCGCCGCCGCTTTCGGTTACAGTGATAACGCTTCCCTTCTCTGCGGTGTAGGTTTTTCGGCTCGTCAGAACGCCGGAAAGTCCGTTCGATATCGGCTTGGATAAAAATTCCTTTCTCGGCACACCCGACACCGCTATAACGTTATCTCTGTCGCATATCGCTATCGGAATACCGCTCGTGCGGTTTATTGCCTCGGCGTACTCCTCCGAAACCCGACTCAGCTCGCCGACGGGGGAATACTTTTTAAAAACCACGCCGCCGTCGTTTTCGGTATATATCTCGAGCGGATCGCCCTCGCGTATGCGCATAACTCGCCGTATTTCTTTCGGTATAACCACGCGCCCGAGGTCGTCTATACGGCGCACGATTCCTGTTGCTTTCATATATAAAATTCTCCTTAATTACATTTTTTTAATATGTGATTATAGTATTTGTAATAAAAGGAGAGTTATACTTTACTTTTTAACAAACTTATGCTATAATAAGACAAAAAAAGGAAGGATTATTTTATATGGATATATTAGTGATTATTGGGGCTATTGTTGCTTTATTATTTGCTTTATTAGGAATGGGTGGCATTGTTAGTGCCGTTCGGAATATAAAAGCAGCCAAAAGTGGGTCAATTACTGAACTGCTAATAGCTGTTGTTGTAGAGTTATTAGGTGTTGGATTTTTGATTTTTGCAGGAGTCTATTTTGATATATTATCTTTAGAATTTTGTAAAATTTTTCTCATGGTATTCATTCCGATTCTTCTACCAATTGTCATCTATGGGTGCTTTAAAGCAAAGAAGATATTGGCTGGTATTATATGTATTTTTGTTTTCGCAGGTCTTATATTTGGCGCATATACTTTTGCTTACAACAATACGAAAGGTTCGGATATTGATGCAATCGTTGCAGCTGAGCATGCTGTCAGCGAAAAGTTGAAGGCCCCTTCCACTGCAGTGTTTAGCAAGAAAAGCGAAACACTGATTACTTCCGATGGTGATACTTGGACAGTAAAAGGCTGGGTGGAGGCCGAGAATAGTTTTGGTGTACCCATTCGTAATGAATATACCGTAATCATCACCTTTACAGCAAAAAACAAATACACTATTGATTTATGTCAAATTGATTGATTGTGTAATTAAACGGAGCAGAATTTCTGCTCCGTTTTTTCTTATCCGTTATATCTCTCCACCACACTATGTATCGCAATGCAAAACTTGTCAAAAGGTGTCAATGTTGTCTGTGACGGGTCGCCCTCGCGTATGCGCATAACTCGCCGTATTTCTTTCGGTATAACCACGCGCCCGAGGTCGTCGATCCGACGCACGATTCCTGTTGCTTTCATATATAAAATTCTCCTTGTTTTTACAAATTTGTACTGTTAGTATCTGTAAACTAACGGAGATTATACCAATGCCCTTGACTTTTTTGTAACGTGATATATAATGGTATATATAAACATAGAGAAACGGAGTGATGATTATGAAAATTCATTACAAAAAACTATTAGCACTATCTCTTGTGGTCATTATGTGTTGCGTTTTATTGTGCGCATGTGGCATTAGCAGAGAAGATGCAGTAGGTACATGGTGCGGCTCTTATGTATTCAAAGGAAATAACTTTACCGTCGCATTTGTCTTGGAGTCGAATGGCGAATATTCCGAGGTGATTTATAAAAACGGCAGCTTTAGTAGTGCAGAGGTTGGCACTTGGGAAGTCAAAGGCGGAAAAGTCTTCTTGTATGAGGACGGAGATATGATGGGCACTCGCACCGAATATAAATATAAGGGTGGCGCACTGGTTAATAACGACCACTACTTTTATAAAAGCAATTAATAGCAAATAAAAGCGAGGTGAAATTCACCTCGCTTGTTCTTTATATCTATTAACCACACTATGTATCGCAATGCAAAACTTATCGTTTGGCGTTATTATTTGTAAAAATCAAGTATTTATTCAAGTATTTACTTTTCGGGCGAAATATGGTATAATATATATGGTAGATTTCGTTTGATTACAGGGAGGGATCTTATGCTTTTTATCGGCATCGAGGATTTTTACGAAAAGGTCGGCGGGATAGAACGCATAGGCCGCGATGAAGAAAAAGAGTTAGCGGCAAAAATGCGCGAGGGCGACGGCGAAGCCCGCGAAAAGCTTATCCGCGCATATCTTCCGTTTGTTGCCGCGCATATACGCAGAGCGCCCGAGTCGATACGCACGCTCAACACCGTATACGAATGCATCGCCTCGCTCGAAAAAGCGGTCGATGGCTTTAACTTCCTTCAAGACGGCGAGCCGTTCACACACCATCTCGCGTGGTGTATGCGGCAAAGTATAACGAAATGTATCGCAAACAAATAAAGAAAGCAGAACACGCCATGTATAAAACAGAGCCCCACCTTCACACAAGACCGGTAAGCTTTTGCGCCTATTATCCCCCCGAGGAAATGATAGAATACCACAGCAAGCAGGGATACGACACCGTGTTTGTGTCCGACCATTTCGCAATCAATCACTTCGCAAGGCTCGGAGAGATTAGCTGGAGCGAAAAGATAGGGATATTATTCGATTCCTATCTGCGTGCCAAGAAACGCGGAGAGGAGCTTGGTATGAACGTTTTGTTCTCGCCCGAGCTTACGCTGTGCGGCAACCACTTTCTGCTATACAACGTCGATTTGGATTTTTTGAACAGCCGCGACGATTTCTTTTATATGTCGCTCGAGGAGTTCCATGCATACGCGCAGGAAAACGGCGTTTTGATGATTCAGGCACACCCCCTGCGCGACGGAAAATGCACGCCAAAGCCCGATTGCGTTATCGGATTCGAGGTCATAAACACCAACCCACGCCACAATAATTTCGACAAGGAAATGCTCGAAACGGCAAGAAAACACCCAAGTTTGCTTCGCACCGTCGGCTCGGACGCGCATTATATCGACGACGTCGGACGCTCGGCAGTGCTTTCTCCGTACGAAATAAAAACCGTTTCGCAATATCTCGAGCTTTTGCGAAGCGGAGAAGCGAAATTTATGGTGCACGGCGAAATCGTGTCGCTCGAATAGCACGAAAGCTCATAATAAAAAGTGTACCTTCTTTCCGAAAGTACACTTTTTGTTTATTATCGCATTTTTGCCGCGAGAGCAACCATATCGGAGAAATCGCGGAAATATATCTTATAATAATGTATCGTGCGTTCGCCGCCGACGGCTTCATAAGGAGGATAATCATCGGACCAAAATTCAAAAATACCTCTGTGCTCTTCGTCGATATCGCGGTAAACAACGGTATCGTTATCGGGGTGATAATATTCGCCGACACGGGTTGCATATTCGAGAAGCTTTTCGGCGATAACGCTTGTAACCGTGAAATATTTGTTCTTGCTGTTGTCTTCGACGCGATCGTAGACGACGTATTTCGAAATAAAGGTAAGCAACGACATATACGACATCATATCGGTCGGATCCTTTGTCGCAACTCCTTCGAACAAATATTTGTTATTCACCTCGCGGATAACCTCAAAGGTGATCTGAAACAGTGCGGGGAACTCATTGATCGGGATAAACGCATCGCCCGACGCATAATCGAAGCGAAGGTCGATATGCTCCTCCCATTTGCTGTATGCTTCGCCTATTTTTGCTCTGAGTCTGTCTTCCATATCAATTCTCCGTTTCTATAAAATTTCTTTCCATTCGTTTTCCTTGAACCCGACGAGAACAAAACCGTCGCCGACAAGTATCGGGCGCTTGACGAGCATTCCGTCGGTCGCAAGAAGCGCGAGCATTTCATCCTCGGTCATTTCGGGCAGTCGGTTTTTCAGATCGAGCGATTTATACAGAAGTCCGCTCGTGTTGAAAAATCTTTTAAGAGGAAGTCTACTTTGAAGATACCATTTCCGAAGCTCCTCGAGTGTCGGCTTATCGTTTTTTATATCGCGCACCTCATAATTCACGCCATTGCTCGATAGCCAGTCCTGCGCCTTGCGGCAGGTAGTGCATTTGGGATAGCATATAAACTTAAACATTTCACATTTCCTCTTTATTTATTCGATTTCGGCAAGCAATGCACGGCAGGGCGCGCCGTCGGAGCCGCCGAGATTTATCGGTGCGGCAGAGAGAAAATACACTCCCTCGTTTACCCCGCAAAGCCGTATCCCCTCGAGAAGCACGATCTCCGAGGAAAGCAGAATTTTGTGAACAGCCATCGGCGCGTTTTCGGGCCCGACGGTCTGGGATTCGTTTCCGACAAGATATATTCCCTTTTCGGCGAAAACCCTTGCCGCCGCTTCGGTTACGGTCGCGTTCCCCTTGATAAGCAGTCTTTTCGCGGCTTCTTTATCTGCGTTCTCAGCCCTGTTTATCAGCTCGAGCGCGGCTCTTTCATCTATATCGCCCGAAAGCTCGGCAACGTAGGCAGGTCCGACGGTTTTATAAAGCGGAATTTCCTCGACTGCCTTGCCGTTTTCGATAAAATGGCGGGGTGCATCTATATGCGTGCCGTTGTGGGCGCACATCGAAAATTCGGTGAGATTGTATAAATCTCCGCGTTTCATATCGCACACGACGCGCTTCTGCGGAGCAGGATCGTTCGGATAAACCTCGCACCCGAAGACCTCTTGCGATATATCGTATATCCTCATATTCCGACCTCGCTTCCTTTTTTATATATTATACAACTTTTCCTCGCTCTTTTCAACAACAAAATCGAGTTAAAACAAAAAGGGCGGAATTCCGCCCTTTTTCCGCGATTATCGCGAATTACATCATGATCTTGTGAATGAAAGCTGCTTCTTCGCGCTTGATGGTTTCATCGCATGCAGCGATGCTTGCAACGAGGTTGCAAACCTCGAACTTGAGCTCGTCGTTAAGAGCGTCTGCAAGCTTGTCGAGAAGCTCGCCTTCTGCGCCGTTGTAAAGGCTGACCATATCGTCAACCTTCTGCTCGGTGGTGCCGAGAACGTCGCAAAGGAAAAGCTTTTCCTTGCCGGTAAGGGTGCCGTCTGCAGCTACTGCAGCGAGGATGGTCGCGATAAACATAACTGCGCCGTCGTTCTTGGGGTCAACCTGCTTGAAAACGGGCATAAGCTTAACGAGCGAGGACTGCGCAAGCTTAACGAGAGTATCGCGATCGGTATCAACGTATTTCTGCATAAGTTCATCGAATTTAGTCATTTTAATTTCCTCCGAATTATATTTATAGTTTGATATATTTTAGCACAGCAAAGCGGCGTTGTCAATAAAAATATCGCGTTTTATATAAGCGTCGCGAAAATTTATCACATTTTGTTGAAAATTACGCCGAAATATTCTATAATAACTTATACCAGAGCTTCTTTCGGAGGTGATTATATGACTTACGTCATTTCGGACATACACGGAAGCTACGAATCCTTTATTAAAATGCTTAAGCTAATCGGCTTTTCGAACGGCGACAGGCTGATAATCCTCGGCGATATCTGCGACAGAGGAACCGATTCGGCAGAAATTTATCTCGACGTGATGAAACGCAAAAACGTGCTCTGCCTTAAAGGCAACCACGAGCTTATGGCTGTTTCGGTCCTGCCCTATATGTCCTCGCTCGAGCCGAAAAAATCGCGTTCGCAATACAAGGGCGATTACGAGCGTTGGATGGACAACGGCGGCGAGGCAACGCTTTTGTCGCTTTACCGATATTCCGATTCGGCAAGAATACGGATACTCGAATACATTAAAGAAATGCCGCTTTACCTCGAGCTAAAGGTCGGCGAGCGGGAATTCATTCTCGTTCACGCAGGGCTCGAGGGTTACGAGGAATCAAAGCCGCTCGACTCCTATACGCCGAAGCAACTCCTTTGGGCAAGGCAGGAATTCGACACTCGGCTTTGGGAGGACAAAAACAAATTTCTTATCGTCGGGCACACGCCGACAATGATGATATCACGCCAAGCTCCTCCTATGATATATAAAAAATGCGGAATCATCGACATTGACTGCGGAGAAGCATACCGAAGACACGGCGGTCGGCTCGGTTGCCTGCGGCTCGATGATATGGAAGAGTTCTACGTCTGACGCAAAAACAAAGAAAAGCGTTGACACGATTATGTGTCAACGCTTTTTTATGTGCAATTTAGATTACGAAAGTGCGAGGCTAAATGCGCTATCCATATTCTCTTCGGAAAGGATA
Source organism: Clostridia bacterium (assembly GCA_017629895.1). Lineage (GTDB taxonomy): Bacteria > Bacillota > Clostridia > Oscillospirales > CAG-382 > Coliplasma. The sequence goes on along the minus strand of JAGBWF010000008.1, from coordinate 7,266 downwards.
ACGATGATGTAGTCAACAACAGCGTCGTCGTCGTTTGCATACTGGGGTGCGTTCGAAAGGTTGATATTGAGATCGTTCATCTTGCCGAGCATAAGCTTGCTGAAGCGTTCGGCAAGAATATCGCTGAAGGAGAGCGAGCTGTAATCACGGTAAATGATCGCACTGGGAAGCACTGCCGCATCCTCGCGGTCGGTTGCATCGATAAGCCAACGTTCTGTTACGCCGTTGATGCCGTCCGCGCTGTCTGCCGAAAGGAAATAGTTGTAATCGCCATTTTCCTTATCTACGTACTTCTGAATCGAGGAGATCTTGGTGGAGCCTGCGGCGTTTTTGCCGTAATCAAGCTTGAAAGTAGGAACAGCCGCGATGATTTCCTCGTTGATAACTTCGCCGTCGAGCTCACGGTAGCCTACAAGGTTGCCGCCCTTAACGGTGATATTCTTCCATTCGAATTCCTCTTCGGTTCTGGGGGCAGCCTCGGGGAAGGTCTGCGCAACTACGTTCATAAGCTCACGGTATGCGAGATATGCGCCGTAATCGGTAAGCGCGCTGTCGGTTTCGCGGTAAACGCCGCCAAACTTGGACATAGCCGCTTCGTCCTGCATAGCCGCCTCGAAAACGGGCTTGAGGTCAACAACGGTAGCTCTTGTCTGAGAAAGAGTATTTACCACCTGCTGATAGATAGTGGTGTTGGTCTTGCCGATAACGTCCTCGGGGACAATGGTCTTGTCAACGGAGGTTACGTTGGGAACGAGAAGGTAGATAAGCTCTACGTCCTGACCGCCCGCTCTGTCGTTGTAATAGCTGGTAACGGTATCGGTAACGTATTCGCGGATCTTACCGAGCTCGGATTCGGTGTAAAGATTGGTACCCGAAAGGTCTTCTACCATCTTATCGAAATAAAGACGGGAGTTAAGTCCTACAGAAACGCTGTTACCGTCGAGAAGGGTATCTGCGGTAGCGTCCTTACGAGCGACGATTTCTCTTTCGAGAGAAATTTCCTCACTCTCGGTCTGAGCGGTTACCTTGAGAAGAGTATTTCTGTCCCAGATCTGAACCTCTGCGATGAAGTAGGTGCCGTGTGCCTTGGTTTCTGCATCCTTTTTACCGCCGGTTACGCGGATAACTGCGTTTTCTTCGCAGGTGCCGTAAACCGCAACCACAGTAGGCTCGATGTTTATAACACCCTTAACAACGGGTGCATCGGTGCATCCTTCGGGAGTGGAAAGCTCGGTTTCGCTTTCCTCGACGTGCTGGGAGGATTCCTCGCCCAAACGGCTCTGTTCAAGCCAAGCATCTACCTGCGAGGTATCTACGCAAGCGCCAAGCACTACACCAAGCAGCATTACAAGGCCGAGCAGCAACGTTATACTGCGGGTTCTGTTAGTTTTTTTCATTATAATTGCCTCACTTTTTCGGAATCGTGTATTTTCTAAATTGCTGTATTTTTAATTATTCTTCTGCGTCCTTCTTGGCTTCGGCGATAACCTTCTGTGCAACCTCTGCAGGTGCTTCCTCGTATCTTACGAATTCAAAGGTGTAGGTACCTCTGCCCTGAGTCATAGCGCGGAGCTGTACTGCGTAAACAGTCATTTCTGCGGAAGGAATTTCAGCCTCGATAACGGTATAGCCCTTACGGGTGCTTTCGCTCATACCCATAATTCTGCCGCGGCGCTTGCTTACGTCGCCCATAATATCGCCGGAGTAGGAGGTGGGGATAGTGCACTTCAAATATCCGACGGGCTCGAGGATAACGGGGCTTGCCTTGGGAAGACCTTCCTTGAACGCGAGCTTAGCCGCGAGCTTGAAGGAGATTTCGTTGGAGTCAACGGGGTGATAAGAGCCGTCGAAGAGGTCTGCCTTGAGGTTAACGACAGGGAATCCTGCGAGAACGCCCTTCTGCATCGCTTCCTGAAGGCCCTTTTCTACTGCGGGGTAGAAGTTCTTGGGAACGTTACCGCCGACAACGCTCTGGGTGAAGGTAAGACCTTCTTCTTCGCCGGGCGAGAAGGTGATCTTAACGTGGCCGTACTGACCCGAACCGCCGGACTGCTTCTTATGCTTACCTTCAACGGAAATGCTCTTTTTGATGGTTTCGCGGTATGCGATCTTCGGCTCGGTAAGCTCTACTGCGGTGCCGTAGCGGGACTTGAGCTTACTGCAAACGACGTCGAGATGGATATCGCCCATACCCGAGATGGTCATCTGCTTGGTTTCTGCATTGTTGACGTAACGGAGAGTGGGGTCCTCCTCGAGAAGTCTTACGATGCCCTGAGAAACCTTATCTTCATCGTTCTTCGAAACGGGTCTGATCGCCATTGTGTAATAGGGCGCGGGGAATTCGATCTTTGTAAATTCGTTGCCCGCGTTGCTGTTGCCGAGAGTATCGTTAACACCGGTGTTAACGAGCTTGACAGCGTAACCGATATCGCCTGTAACGAGCTCGTCGACTTCGATTTCCTTCTTGCCGACGCAGATGCAGATCTTCGAGAACTTTTCCTGCTGACCGGTGGTGATATTGTTAAGGATCTGATCCTTTTTCAAGGTACCGTTCATAACCTTGAAGAATACCTTCTTACCGAAGTTATCGGAAAGAACCTTGAATACGAAGAGCTGGGTTTCGCCGTTTTCGTCTGCGTATTTCATAATATCGAGAGGAGATACGAAGGACGCCGCCGCGGTATCGAGGAAGAAGCGGATACCTGCAAGGTCGGTCGAGGAGCCTGCAAATACGGGAGCGATATCGCCGCTCAAAAGACCTGTATTGAGTGCATGGTGCTTTTCTTCATCGGTAAAGGGCTCTTCCATAAGGAATTTTTCCATGAGCTCTTCGCTTGTAACCGCGAGAGACTCGTTAAGAGCGATCTTATATTCTTCGATCTTATCCTTATACTTATCGGGAAGCGTGATTTCGATACGCTTGCCGGTCTTCTTTTCGCAGGTGAAAACCTCATCGGTAATAAGGTTGTAAAGACCAACCTCACCGGTGCCCTCGTTGAACGGAATGAGAAGCGGGCAGACGGAGGTACCGAACTGCTCACGCAGACCGTTGAAGGTGTTTTCGAAATTGGAGTTTTCATCGTCAACCTTGTTGACAAAGAACGCCTTGGGCTTGCCTGCGGAATACTCCCAAGCGAGCTCGGTGCCGACCTTACAGCCGCTCTTTGCATCAACGACGATAACGGTACTTGCCGCAACTGCAGCTGCCGCCTTTGCCTCACCGGCAAAGCCGAACATACCGGGCGCATCGAGAATATTTATTTTCTTGCCGTTCCATTCAAGGCTCGCAAGAGCGGTGGAAATGGAATAGCCCCTCTTTATTTCTTCGGGATCAAAGTCGCATACAGAGTTACCGTCGGAGGTCTTGCCGAGTCTGTCGGTAACCTTTGCAAGATAGAGCATAGCTTCGTCAAAAGAGGTCTTTCCGTCGCCGCTGTGGCCCACTAAACAAATATTTCTGATTTGGGAAGAAGTAAATTTCGCCATATTGATAAGCCTCCAAGTAATTGTATTATTAATACTTAATCTACATTATAAATTATAAACATAAAATAATCAAGTGAAATTTCGATTTTTTTATAACTTATAACCAAATTTATGCAATTTTTTTATTTTTGCATCATCAACAGCGAGATCAACCACACCGGAAGCAGCCAAAATAGCTGGAAAGCAACCGCGTGGAGCGAGGAAATTGCCCCGATATCGCCCGTTACGGCAAGAAAAGCAACCGCAACGAAGGAAAGGAAAACGCTGATTATACTTATAATAATATTACTTTTTGTTATATGACGCGCTTTATCGCACAGCGCAAACATCTTGAGGAAGTTGTGAAGCGAGGAATTGCACACCACACCGCTGTCCGAACGCTCGGTTTCGCCCGCAACGTCGTCGGGATCGTTTCCGCGGAGCACCGAGATGGGACATTTGCGGAAGGTTATTCCCGAATTTATAAGATCGTTGTTGATATTCGGGTCGAGCGTCTTTACACCGAGGCAAAGACCTGCTTTATACATATCCTTCAAAAGCGAATCGAAAAGCGGATTTATAGTATATTTGATATAGAGCTTTGCGGCAAGCCGTTCGTCAACGACAACGTACATCACCGAGCCGACTCCGCGCTCATAGGCCTCATCGCCGTCGTCTATCGGAGATTCGAAGCGGTAACGGCGCATATAGCTCTTTTTACCGATAAAATAATTGTGTCCGTCCATTGCAACGCAAAGTCCGTCGTTCGCGCTTTCAATAACACGGATAAGACCGGGCTTTTCGACGTTTTCGCTCAAGGTTGCCGAAAGCACCTTCGAAAGCGGACCGCCGACGAATTTGAAGACCTTCGCCATATCGGTAAGCACGGCGTCGATACGGAAATCGCCGTACATTCTTATATTCGTAATCTTAACAAGGCTTGCGGGGTATACCTCGGTATCGGCAAACGAAAGCACGGACGCCGTTGCATATTCCTCGGCTATCGCGTTACCGATAAACGCGGTGGAATGCTTTGCACCGACTCGGTTCGCCGAAACGACGGGAAGCGTTATCATAAAGAACGCAGTGGCAGGAACGCTCGCCGCGATGATTATCGAAAACGCCGCGTATGCCTCCACCGTTCCGCTGCCAAGAAGGCTCATAACGCCGAAAAGCGCCGCGCCCGCAAGGAAGATTATCGGAACGATAAAGTTGAGGACCTCCTCGGATTTTGCCTTTCTTTCGGTTCTTTCGACAAATCCGTCTACAAAATGGGTTCTTTTTACCGTATAAATGTCGCTGTCCTCGAACAGATATTTATAAAACTCGTCGGCTTCCTTCGTGCCGCCCGTAAGCTCGCAGGCGGTATATTTGGGACGCTTCGAGGCTACGATGCGGAAGCAACGGTAGTCCTTTTTCGCGCACATATACGCCGAAACCGCGGCACACAGCGAGGCGAACGCCGCAGGAAGATTGTAAAGCTTCAGGTCGGTCGCATAGGGATCGGTGAAAAGTATCACCAGCGAATAAGCCGCCGCAAAGAACACCGAAACGACAAGCAGGCTGTCGGTATTCAGCGAAAGCCTTATTATTCCCCGCATACCGTTACGCATCGAATCGAGCATCGCGATAGCGATAAAGAAGAGAAGTTGAAGGTCGATAAGTATATAAATTATGCCGTATCTTCCCTGCTTCGCGAAATCGCCGTGAAGCGAGCTTTCGTTTGTTGCAAGCTCGAGGAAAAGTATACCGAGCGCAAGAATTCCGACTATAAGGATGCGTATAAACGCCTTGCGCATACGCTTGCGGAGAATCGAGGCAATCTCGGAATTCTGCTCGCGTGCGGTATATTTCATCATAGAACCGTTTTCGCGCTCATTGCGCTCGCGCATCGATTTTTCACGGTTCTTTTCGGCAATCTTTTTAAGCGTGCCGTCCTCGTCCTCCATCATTTCGAAGGCAAGGCGGAGATTTATATCGGTTTCGTCAAGCTCCTCCTCGCCGAGCACTGCAAGCTGCTCGTCGTCGGAGACAAATTTGACCTGCCCCTCGGTTTCGTTTTCGTTTTCAAAATGGAGCTCTCTTCCGGTAACCTTTTCGGTAAGATGCTCGTAATCGGAATCGTAGCTTGCGACCTCTTTTTCGTCAACAGCGGCTTCGAAGCGGAGGGTATCGCCGAGCGGGAACATCTGCTCCTGTGTATACTCCTCGTTATCGTGCTCGCCGTTATCCTCGGAAAAGCGGTTTGCGCTTATACCCGCAGGGGGCTGCTTTTCGAGATCGGAAAGAGTGCGTGTGCGCGCGTCGTTAATGATATCGTAAAGCCTTTCGACGCGCTCGCTCTTGGCAGCGGGCTTTTCCTCGGCAAGATAACCGAGAAGCTCGTTGCTTTCGTTCTGCTCCTTGAGCTTAAGCCTCAGCTTCTGCGTATCGCTGAGCGCCCTTTCCTCTTTATAGGTGCTGTATTGATCTATAAGCTCTGCTGTTTCGGCATTGATACGCTTTGTAACCTTGGTACGCTTTTTGGGCGTTTCGTCTGCCTCTGCAAGCTTGGTTTTTTCCATTTCGGGCTTACGCCGCGACAAGTTCACGTCCATATCGGCGTGATTCTGTGCCTCGGCTTCGCGGAGGATATCGAGAATATCCTGCTTCGGCGGATTACCGCCCGCTTTGCCTGCCATATTTTTTCACCTGCTTTATAATTTACGAATATATCAAGAATTGCGTTGCTTTGCCGCCTCGAACATAACTATCGCGCCTGCGTTCGAAACGTTCAACGAATTGACCGAGCCGTACATCGGAATCCCCGCGATAAAATCGCTTTCTTTTTTAAGAATATCCGAAACACCCTCGCCCTCGCTTCCGAGAATGAGCGCGCACGAGCCCTTGAAATCCTGCTCGTAGTAGGGCCTGCCGCCCGCTTCTACCGCCCAGATCCATACACCGTTTTCCTTGAGCGTTTTAACCGCTCCCGCAAGGTTGGAAACTCTTGCGATCGGCATTGCGAACACCGCGCCCGCGCTCGATTTTGCAACCGTTCCGTTCACACCTACCGCGCGGCGCTTCGGGATTATAACACCGTTTACGCCTGCACAGTTCGCGCTTCTTATAAGTGCGCCGAGATTGTGGGGATCGTTGATCGAATCGCAGATAAGGAAGAACGGCTTTTCGCCCTTTTCTGCAACGAGCGCAAGAAGCTCGTCCACCGAAAGATAATCGGTTTCGGCGGCAACGGCAATAACGCCCTGATGCACGCTTCCCTCCGCAAGCTTATCGAGCTTACGGTTATCGGTTTCGATGATCGGAACTCTTTTTTCGTTCGCAAGTGCGATGATCCTTCCGAGCACTCCCTCTGCCGAATCGTTCTTCATATAAATCCTGTCTACCGTGCGGCCGCTTTTGAGCAATTCGATAACGGCGTTCCTTCCGATAAACAGTCCTTCGGGAGCCTGTTCGGGTTTAAAATTTTTGTTTTCCTTCTTCATTTCGTCCTCCCGAAATATAATCCAAAACATTATACCATACTTATTTCAAAGTGTCAATCTCGTATTCGGTCTTTTGAATTGCTCAGGCGTTAAAATTTCGCACCCTTTTTTTGTTCATTTTGAACATTGTGCCCTTCGTTAGCGATAAACACGCACGATATATAGCCGTGCCGCCTATTAAGCACCCATCCACACCGCCACACTCCGCACCGTACGCCGCACCTTTCGCGGTAAAACAAAATCGAAGTAAAACAATCCCTCAGTCAGCTTCGCTGACAGCTCCCTTTACACAAGGGAGCCGAGTTAGTGTTACTTC
>JAGBWF010000108.1 GCA_017629895.1 Clostridia bacterium | reverse complement strand
TTGCCAAAAGCGGCGTGGTGCATAGCTTGTTGCAATCGCTTGGTGGGGAGCTTAAAAAAATATACCTTGCCCGTGCGGAGGGCGTTATTTCCGCCCCCTTTACGGTAGATGCCCCTATTGCGCGCGGAAGCGACGTTACCGCCGCAGAGGGCGGATATATAATCTCCGCCGCGAGCGAGGCGAGCATGCAGAGCCTTATTATGCACTCCCCTCTCGGCGCGAAATGCCTTATAAACGGCAAAACCGCGACCCTTTCCTACGATAAATCCTGCTTCAAGCGCACGCTCGAATACGAAACGGCACGCTCTGCCGCGCTTGTTGAGAACGCAGTCGCCGAGTTCCGCAATATAAACGCGACCGAGCTCAACACCGTTATCGCCGAGGCATACGCGCAGATGAACGCTCTTAATTACCGCTCGCTCGTTTCGCTCACCGAGGGGCTTGAGCGCGCCGTCAACGCCAAATGCGGCGGCGAGCGCTTTGCCGAAACGAGAGCGGCTTACCACACCCCCGACGAAAAGGATATAAACGCCGTCCGCGCAACCGTTAAGAGTGCAAAAGAAGCAGGTCTGAATACCCTTCTTCTTCGCGTTTCGAACGGCTATAACACCTGCGTTCCGATGCCCGAGGGCAGCAAATTCACACAGGATCTCAGCTTCGGCGGATTCGACGTTTTAAAGGCGTATATCACCGTCTGCGAGGAGGAAAATATCACCCTCGGACTTGCAATCGACGTTTATTACAACAAATACGCTTCTGTTGCCGAGCCCGATTGGATGACAAAGGCAAATTCTTCGGGCAAGGGACTTGCCGACAAATACTTCTCGCCGCAAAGCAAGGAATTTAAGGAATACTTTATCGGCTATATCAAGCATATCGCCGAAAGCTACGATATTAAGCTCATATCGCTCGAATATCTCAGATATCCGAAATTCAATCCCGAATGCGACCTCGGCTACGACAGCGCGACTCTGAACGAGTTTTCGGATAAATACGGGGTTCCGATAGGCGAAGCGAGCAAAATCGGCAGTAAGCTTTTCGATTCTCCCTATTGGGATAAATGGGTGGAATACAAAACCGAGCTCGTAAGCGATATGGCGAAGAGCATTTCGGAGGCGGTTCGCGCAGTAAGAAGCGATATAACCCTGCTTGCCTCCGCAGGCCGCGACAGCGTATCGCACTACTATATGCAGGATTCGATAAATTGGATCAAGGACGGCGTGTTCGACGGTCTTATACTCTCGCTTGCCGAGCAGGACCCCGACGAAAACGACAAAACCGACCTTTTATCCTATCAAGACGGCTTTGTTAAAGCAAAAAGCGAGCTTTTCGCGGCGTATACCGCAAAGGAAAAATACTTCCTCGTCGCGCTCGAAACCGAAAAATCCTTCCCCTCAAGCGTTTTTGCAGGGGCGGTTTCCGATATGCGCGCGGTTAACGGCGACGGCTTTATCGCAAGCTCGTTATCATCCTTTATCGCACAGAAATACGGCGAATATCTGCAAGGCTCTCTGCTTTCGGGCGGGGCAGCGGCGATAACCGCAGGCGATATGGATACCGCGAAGGAAATTCTCGAATACGCAAAGACCAAGATAAACGGCTTTATCCTTTCCCTCGGCGGCAGTGATGCCGATACCGCGGCGCTTGCGCTTTCGAAGATAAACAATTCGCTTCTCATTCTCGAAACCCGTATGCTTTCCTACGAGGAGGCAAAAACGCTCGAGGGCGATATCGCGATGCTTTATTCGGCAAGCAACGCCAAGCGCGCAGTCCTTTCCGAGTTCGAAGCGCTGACAAAGCTCTGCCTGCTTTACAGGAAAAAAACCGAGCAGGAAGCTCCCCCCGATATAAGCGAGCCCGAAATAAGTACGCCCGATACAAGCGAGCCCGAAATCAACGGAAGCGTCGAAGAATCGCTCGGCGAATCGCTCGGCGAGACCTCCGAAAGCTCGGAATCCGAGCAGGTATCGATCAAGCTTGAATTCGGCGATATCCTCGTTTACCTCTTTGTCGGACTTGCGTTTATCGTCGGTCTGACCGCGATGATCGTCGGCATAAAGCGCAAAAACACCCGTCCGAAGAACGCACACATGCCGAAGGCGAGCCAAAGAGAGAAAAAAGATGAGGAATAAAAAACAAAAAGAAGCAAAAATGTGTTGACTTGAAAGCACATTTGGTGTATAATTAATCGAAATATAAGTATTCTCGGAGGATATAACAATGAAGCATATCAAAACTCTTGAAACCCGTAACCTTTGCGAAAGCGCGAAGAACGGCGGCTGCGGCGAATGCCAGACCTCTTGCCAGTCTGCTTGCAAGACCTCCTGCGGTATCGCTAACCAGCAGTGCGAAAACAAAAAGGAAAGCAAATAAGATTTTCGGAAAGTGCCGCCAATGTGGCGGCATTTTTTCATAAGAGGATTATATATGGTACATCAATACAAGCTTCTCGGCTGTAATATCGTGCTCGATACCTGCTCGGGCTCGGTGCACGCCGTTGACGATATCGGCTACGATATCATCGCGCTTTACGAGAAATGCGACAAGGAAACCATCATTGCCGAGATGAACGAAAAATATTCGTCGCTCGGTGTCGCAAGCGAGGAAATCGAGGAATGCTACGACCAGATAACCGAGCTTGTCGCGCAGAATAAGCTCTTCGCCCCCGACAGCTTCGAGGCAATGGCGGGCGAGCTCAAAAGAAAAACCGCAGGCGTTGTCAAGGCGCTCTGCCTTCATATCGCGCATACCTGCAATCTGAATTGCGAATACTGCTTTGCAAGTCAGGGCAAATATCACGGCGAACGGGCAATAATGTCCTTCGAAACAGGCAAGCGCGCGCTCGATTTTCTTATCGAAAACTCGGGCACAAGGCGTAATCTTGAGGTCGATTTCTTCGGCGGCGAGCCGTTGATGAACTTCACCGTCGTTAAACAGCTTGTAGAATACGCACGCTCTGTCGAAAAGGAAAGGAATAAAAACTTCCGCTTCACGCTCACAACCAACGGTCTGCTTATCGATGATGACGTTATCGATTTTTGCAACCGCGAAATGAGCAACGTCGTGCTCTCGCTCGACGGCAGAAAGGAAATTCACGACCGCTACCGTGTCGACTATGCGGGCAACGGAAGCTGGGAAAGAATTGTGCCCAAGTTCCAAAAGCTTGTAAACGCGCGCGACGGCAAGGGCTATTATATGCGCGGCACCTTCACCCACGCAAACCCCGATTTTTTGAAGGATATCGAAAAGATGCTCGAGCTCGGCTTTTCCGAGCTTTCGATGGAGCCCGTCGTCTGCCCCTCGGGCGATAAGAACGAGCTCACCGAGGAGGACCTCCCGATAGTTCTTTCGCAATACGAGGAGCTTGCAGAGCTTATGCTCGCGCGCAAAAAAGAGGGCAAGCCCTTTACCTTTTATCACTATATGATCGACCTCACAGGCGGCCCCTGCATTTATAAGCGCATCTCGGGCTGCGGAAGCGGTACCGAATATATGGCGGTAACCCCTTGGGGCGATCTCTACCCCTGCCACCAGTTCGTCGGCGATGAAAAGTTCAGGCTCGGCGACATTTGGAACGGCGTTGATAACAAAGAAATCCAACAGGAATTTATGGATTGCAACGTATACGCACGCGAGGGCTGCAAGGACTGCTGGGCAAAGCTTTATTGCTCGGGCGGATGCGCGGCAAACGCCTACCACGCGACAGGCTCTGTGCGCGGAATATACGAATACGGCTGTAAGCTCTTCCGCAAGCGTATGGAATGTGCGATAGCGCTTCAGGTTGCAAGCCTTTTGGATGAAGAATGAAAACACCCATCTGTGATTTTATCGAGGACTATATAAAAAGCGAGCCCAACAGGCTTCATATGCCCGCACACAAGGGCAAGGAGCTTATCGGGTTTGAAAAATACGATATAACCGAGCTTTCGGGCGCAGATTCGCTCTATACCGCAAACGGTATTATAAAGCAAAGCGAGGAAAATTCATCGCGCCTTTTCGGATGCGACAGCTTTTATTCGGCAGAGGGCTCCTCGCTCTGCATCCGTGCGATGCTTTATCTGCTCAAAAGCTACGGTATTACACGCTTTATTTCGGCGCGCAATTCGCATTCCGCCTTTCTTTCCGCCTGCGCGCTTTGCGATATAAGCCCGATATGGCTTTACGGCGAAGGTCTGCTCTCCTGCGATATAAGCCTGAAGGAGCTTGAAGATAAGCTCTGCACGAGCGACGAGCCGAGCGCGGTTTATATCACCTCCCCCGATTATCTCGGAAATATCGCCGATATCGGCGCGATATCCGAGCTCTGCAAAAAATACGGCGCACTTCTCTGCGTCGATTGCGCCCACGGTGCATATCTTAAATTCCTGCCCGAATCGCTCTATCCGACCGATCTGGGTGCGCACATCTGCTGCTCCTCGGCGCATAAAACCCTCCCCGTGCTCACAGGCGGCGCGTATCTGCATATCGCAAACGGTCTTGACAGCTTTTTCCGCGAAAACGCAAAACGCGCGCTTATGCTTTTCGGCTCGACAAGCCCCTCGTATCTTATCCTGCAATCGCTCGATAAGGCAAATTCATATATCGAAAACGAATTTAAAAGTACGCTTTCCGAATTTGTAAAAGAGGTCGAGTGCGCGAAAGAAACGCTCTCTGCGCTCGGCTATACCCTCTGCGGAAGCGAGCCTTTGAAGATAACCGTCTATGCAAAGGACTACGGCTATTACGGAACCGAGCTTGCCGAAATTCTCGAACGCCGCGGGATATATCCCGAATTTGCGGACAGAGATTTTTTGGTGCTTATGCTTTCTCCGATAGACAGAAATTCTCTTTCCGCGCTCGTGTCTGCCCTTTTGGATATCGAAAGGCGAAGCGCGATATACGAGCCTGCGCCTAAGATAGAAGGAGCAAGGCTTGCGCTCACCCCGCGCGAATCGGTTTTTGCAAAAAGCGAAAGGATAAGCGTATCTCATTCTGTCGGGCGTATACTTTCACAGCCGACGGTTTCCTGCCCTCCCGCAGTTCCTATTGCGGTCTGCGGCGAAATCATCACCGAAAACGCGAAAAAATGCTTTGAATATTACGGTATCGAGGAAATATATACCGTGAAGGAGTAAAGCTATGAAAAAGAAGAACCTGCTCAGAAATTTCACAAGAAATATTATAAGGCTGATAAACAGCCGTGTTACGCTCGATAAAAAGATCGTTTCGACCGTCGGATTAATCGCGCCGATAGTGCTTTTCGTGCTCTTTGCGCTCATTCCGCTGTTCGAGCTTATCGCGGCGCTCACAGGGCTCGATTTCGTCATCGGCGGACCAATGCTTCTCGCACTGCTGCTTATGCTTTTATCGCTCGCAGCCGCCGCCTTTTTCGCGATATTCAAGCCCGAAATCAGCAAGGTAAACGAGTTCCTTCTTCTTTTCGCGCTTCCGCTCGGGCTTGTCTCGGCAATCAGCTTCGCAACGGGAAGCAACAAATGGGCGGTCATCCCTATGCTCATCGCGCTCTCCTGCCTGCTTTCGCTCTATAACCATTTCGTGCCCGACGGCAATATAAAGGCGGCTTCCGCCGTTGCTTCGGTGCTTCTTACAATGGCGCTCGGCGTTATCTGGGCTTGGGGTATTTTGAGCGGTATCTTCGTAAGCGAGCTCGTTGTCGATTCGGAATATATTTCCATCGACGGACAGTACAAGGCGGAGGTTTGTATCGACGATTCGCTTTTAAGCTCGAAAACCGTAGTAAGAATCGCTAGGACTGATGCCGAATTCGGCGTGATAGTCGGCAGGTTTTATAAAAAATCCGCCATCGTCTACGAGGGCGAGGATTACGAATACAAAACCGTTCAGATAAACTGGCTCGACGAAACGACAGTCATTATCAACGGGCGCGAGTATTCGGTCAATTAGCATATAAAAAGGAGATCTA
>JAGBWF010000107.1 GCA_017629895.1 Clostridia bacterium | reverse complement strand
CCACAACGTTTTTGGGTTGTGTTGTTTTAACTGATAGAGTTACTTTATACGTTCGGTTACTCGATTACTATTACAACACAACACACAAAAAAATTAATTCTATTTCCGTTTATGAGATAAGCTGCTTAGACCGTCTCGAAGCCTGTTACGGCGAGGAGCGGATAAAAGAGGCGTTCGAGCGAGCCGAGCGCTCGGATTTCCTGAGCGGCAGAAAGGGCTGCGATTGGTGTGCCGATTTCCGCTGGATAATAACCCCGCGAAATTTCAAAAACATCCTTGCGGGCAAATATGACGATTTCAGCTATAACAAAAAGCCCTTTGTCTGTCAGCCTTCCGACGCTTCGGGCTATTCCGCCGCAGTCCCGAGCACGCTTTCGAGCTTCGAGGGCGACGAATTTATCGAAGCCGCGCTTGCAAGAGGCTTTGACGATTAGAGGCAAAAAAAGACTTCCCTTGCGGAAAGTCTTTATGTGGGTTAGGTGAGATTATTTGCGCTTGGCTATCGCTGAAAAAGGGGGGGGCGGATAGTCATTGCCGTTTCGACTGATGATCAGCCGATCAATGCCGTTGCGGCAGGCGCTTATTTACGCTTGATAATTGCGGCGGCGGCGACGGCTACTATCGCGAGGCCGAGCAGCGAGAGCAGCACCACAAGCCAGACAGGCGCCGATTTATCCTTGATCGGAGAGGAATTCGAGCTATCCTCCTCGGGCGTGCTTTCCGATTGCGACACCTCGGTTTTTTCGTGAACGGTTACGTTCACCGTAAGCTCTTCGGAGTAATTGAAGCCGTCGGTTACCCGCAAAACGAAGCTGTCGTTGCCGACAAAGCCCTCGTCGGCGCGGAAGATAAGCGTTTTCTTGCTTGCCGCGACGGTTACTCTGCCGTGCTCGGGCATTTTCACAAATTCTATCGCGATATCGCCCCAATAGGAATCGGAATCGGTTATTTCGATATCGGCTGTAACGCGGCTGTCCCCCGCAACGAGCTCGATATCGCCCACCGAAACGGTCGGGGGCTCGTTTTTGTAGGTTCCGTGAATGAAATTATAGGTTATATCGTAAAGCCTGCGGAGATAGATTCCCTTCGGCGTGCTCGTGTCGGCATAGCAGAAATCGTAAAAGCTGCCCGGGTTCGAGCCCTGATAATAGGTCTTAAAAGCGTTTATATAGCCCGTCTTCCTGCCGTAAAAGAGATAGCTTTCATAGTTAAAGCCCGCTTTTAAATAATCGTCTCCGCGGAAATAAGAGGGCTCGTTGGTTTCGATCTCGACACCGAGATGGTTGTTATACGCGCTTTCGGCAAATTCTGCGAGCATCGGGAGCTTGAAATAATCGGTGTTCGAAAACGCGACGTTCGGCTGCATGACCGCGCTGTCGAAGCCGAGGCTTTCCCAATGATCGAAGCCTGTCGAGAGGTAGAAGGGGTCGAAAATGCTCTTCAGACGCTTTTTGTCGAGATACTCGTTGACCTTTATCACAAGCTCTGCCTCGTGGTCGGAATCCGAGTAGTTTATCTCCTCGCGAAGCCAATAGAAGCCCGCAAGCTCGATATGCTCGTATTTGTTTTCTTTGAATTGATCGATACATTTATCGGCGAACCATTTTACGATATTCAGCCTCTCCTCGAGGGTCTGGCAATATTCCTGCGAGCCGTCGCCGTTGATATCGCCGAAGGGCTTATCGGTCAGCACGGTCGGGTAGGGGAGGGTGAGAAAGACCTTGTATTTGCCCTTTAATCCGAGCTCGGAGTAGACGCGCGCGACGGTTTTATCGATAGCGTCGAGGTCCTGCCCCTCTTTAAAGGTGTACTCGAAATAGAGCTCCCAATCCGACATCACCGCGCCCGATTTTCCGTTCGTTTTTACAAGCCTGCCGCCCGAGGGATAATCGCCGTGGCAGGGCACGAGCGCGACGGCATCGAACATTTTCCCCGCGATATTGCCGTTTGCATCGATATAGGCGATATAGGGAAGAACGTCTGCCTCGTCGAGTATTCCGACAGAATCGTCCGGCTGATAATAGCCGTTATAAAGCTTTATGATATCCGAAATTCCGTCGGGCGAGCCGAAATAGCCCATAGGCTCGGATTGCTTATCGGGCTTTACCTTTGCCTCGTTGCCGCTTACGCTTTTACTGCCGATAATGCGTATTTCGTCGCAGAAGGTGAAGATATCGCTCGAAAACTCGATCTCGACGTAGCGTGCCGAATAGATCTTCGGCAGCGAGACCGAAATCCCCCTGCGCGAAACGACGGTATCGGTGAGGTCGATGCCCGTATCGAAGCGGACGACCGTGCCGAAGCTGACGCCGTCGTCGGAAAGGCGGATATTTATGTAGCGCGGCGCGTAGATGCCCGCGGTCTTATAGTGCAGAAAGCCTGCCTCGATATGCGATATCGCGCTTATCTGCCCGAGGTCGAAGGTGATGATACGGCTTTTCGCCCTGAACGCCTTGTACCAGCCCTCCGATGAGCTCGAATTGGGCGCGGTCTTGTTATCGGTAAGCTGACCGTTGTCGATATCGAATTTGGTGCCGTCCTCGACAAAATTCGCATAGGACATGGTTACAGGCTCGCCTGTTTTTATCGTGTATGAAAGCCCCTCCGCGAGATTTACGCCGTAATCGGACGCGCTTGCGGGCAGGCAAAGCATAAGAAGCAGAAGAGCGAGTATTAAGGAGTATGCTTTTTTAGCCATCGTTTTTCTCCGTCAGATAATTATAAAATAGCTGTGCGATAAGCTCGTGCCCCTTTTCGTTGGGGTGGGGATCGAGACTGAAGGACGCTTTTTGGGTATCAAGACCTGCGAAGGTGAGCGTTTTTATCGAGCGTGCAAATTCCGAATAAACGTCGATAACCGTATATCCCAGCTCGCTTGCAAGCTCGGTTATCGGCGAATTGAGCCTTGTTACCGCGGTTTCGCCGTTTGCGTGCATATCGAGTATCTCGGAGACGTCCTTGAGCTTTAAGACCATATCCTTATAGGGATTGTAGACCGTCTGGAAAAGTATCTTCGCTTTGGGGTTGATGGATTTGAGTGCCGAAACGATTTGGGGGATCTCGCTTCTGAGCTTTTCGCTCGCGGTGTCGATAAGTCCCGAGAACTGCTCGGAGGCATAGGCGCTGTTCAGACTGCCGAAGGCCTGCGAGATGATATCGCAGGCGCCCTTAAGGCTCTGCTTTTCCTCCTCGGTTTCGGCGATTATATATCGGAAGTAATTCGCAAAGGTTTCGGGTCCGACCGAGGCGAGAAAATCGTCCGCACCCTCAAGCGAGGTTAAAAACTGCAAAATATTGTTGCCGCCTATGCTGACGACGATATAATCGCAATTATAAAGCTCGGGCGCGGGGGAGCTTTTGAGGGCTTGCAGAAGCTCTGCTCCCGTCTGACCGTCGATTCCGTAGTTTTTAACGCTGACCTGCTTGTAATCGTTTTTAAGAAGCTCGCAAAGCTTTGCCGAATAGCAGTCGGCTTCGGGAGAGGCAAGCGTTGCGCCGCGTGCTATCGAATCGCCGAGCACGACTATCGATATGCTTTCGGGACGGGTGAGCGTTTCCTGCGCGCTTTGCTCGCTTTGTTCGCTTTGCAAAGAGGTATCCGCAAGACTTGATTCGCTTTCCTCGTTACAGCCGAGCAAAAGCGAAGAAAAAAGCAGAGTGCAAAGCAAAAGCAAAAGAAATTTTTTCATATATCCCGTTCCCCTTTAATATTTATAAATTATCACAAATAACATTATATTAATATTTTGCAAAAAAATCAAGAGAAATACGACGATATATATTAATAAAAGGAGCTTTTATGAAAAAATTGCCGATATTGCTTTTGCTGCTGCTCTTTCTTGCCTCCTGCGGCTCCGATACGGATATAAAGGAAGCCCTTTCGCTGCCGATCGAAATAGGCTTGAGCCTTTTGCCGAACGGGAGCGAGTTTACGGCGAGCATCGACGAAAACGGCTGTCTTGTGCGGTTTGAAGCCGAGTGCCTGCAGGGGCTTTCGCTTTATTTTTCGGACTCGGGGGCACGCGCCGAGATCGAGGGCTATTTCGAGCGCGAGGTGGAGCAGGAGAGCTTCCCCGCGCTTTCGATGCTGTATAAATCGCTTGTTTTGCTCGATTCCTATGAGGGCGAGGGCGAAAAAAGCGAAAACCGAATCAAGTACACTATTGACGAAACGGCAATAATGGTGTATTATGATAAGGCTACCGAAAGGATAACGCATATCGAAACGGAGGAGAAGGGACGGCGGTTTTTGTTTACCGTTACGTCGCTCGGGACAGATGAAGCACAGAGTAACGGCGCAGGTTGATCTTGACGTTATAAAGAGCAATTACAATTATATAAAATCGCTCGTCGGGCAAGCTCGCGTTATGGCGGTCGTTAAGGCAGACGGCTACGGGCACGGTGCCTGCATTACCGCACAGAAGCTTTCCGAGCTCGGCTGTGAGGATTTTGCGGTTGCCTGTCTCGGCGAAGCGCAGGAGCTGAGAGAATGCGGCATAAAGGGCAATATCCTTATTCTCGGCCCGACCGATGCAAAGCTTATAAACGAGGTGATCGAGGGCGATTTTATCCAGACGGTCGATAGCCTTGATTATGCGAAAGCTCTTGCCAAGCGCGGCAGAGTGAGGGTGCATATCAAGGTCGATACGGGTATGTCGCGGCTTGGAATATATTGCCACAGCGAAGAATGTCTTTCGGCAAGTGCTTACGAAATAAGCGGCATAGCGGCGCTTGAAAACATATCCGTCGAGGGAATTTTCACCCATTTTGCCGACAGCGACGGGGATGGTGAACAATTCACGAGATGGCAGTATAAAATCTTCACCGCCCTGCTTTCCGAGCTCGATTCGCGCAATATAAACGTAGGCGTCCGCCATTGCTGTAACAGCGCGGCAACGCTCAGATACCCCGAAATGCATCTCGATATGGTGCGTGCAGGCATAATTCTCTACGGTCTTATGCCCTCGCCGAATATAAAGGACGAAAATATCCGCCCTGCAATGCGGCTTTCGGCGCGCGTCTGCGCCGTGCACGAGCTCAAGGCAGGCGATTGCGTGAGCTACGGCTGTGCCTACCGCGCAAAGCAGGATACTCGCGTGGCGGTCATCGCGATCGGATACGCCGACGGCTTTTCGCGCGTTTATTCGGGCAAGGAGCTTATCCGTATCAACGGAAAGACCTTCGCCACCGTCGGAAGAATATGTATGGATATGTGTATGGTCGATATCGGGCTTGATTTTGAATGCTCGGTACGCGATGAGGCGGTCGTTTTCGAAACGAGCGAGGATATCGACAGGCTTGCAAACGCGCTCGGAACGATAAATTACGAGATACTCTGCTCGTTAAAGCACCGCGTAAAGCTTGAATATAAGGGAATATAAAAGAAACAGTGTTTCGCTTTAGGACGGAACACTGTTTTTTCTTTTTATAAAAGGCCGAAGCTGATGCCTATCGCGCTGTTTACCTGCTGCATCGTGGTTTCGTCGAGCTTGCCCATGCGCTCCATAAGCCGTTTTTTGTCGATAGTACGTATCTGCTCGAGCAGTATGACCGAGTTTTTCGGAAGCCCGTTTTTCGCTCCGTTGCGGTCTATTCCCGCGCTTACCTCGATATGAGTCGGGAGCTTGGTTTTGCCGGTTCTGCTGGTTATCGCGGCGGCTATCACCGTCGGGCTGTATTTGTTGCCCGTGTCGTTCTGGACGATAAGCACGGGGCGTATTCCGCCCTGCTCCGAGCCGACTACGGGGCTGAGATCGGCATAATAAACGTCGCCTCGGCGAACCTCGGGCACGCCGTTTTGTATCTTCAAGATTCAACACTCCTTCTGTTTTTATTATATGCGATGCTTACAGAAACAGTGTTGCCGATTCGTATCGGTTTTATTTACGAATATTAAAAATAAAAAAGGCGCATCTCTGCCGACACGCCTTTTTGGGTTTACATAATTACTTTTCCTGCATTTTAAGAAGGTACTCGAAGAAGTAGTTGCTCGTTGCTGTGTTGATATAACGGAGCTCGAGCTTCGGGTGGAGGATCGGGTGGTTCGGCGAGACCGAAATATAGCGTCTTTGCCAATTTCCGATGCCGCTTTTAAAGGTAAGACGGGCGTATCCGATGCCCGATCTGTCGATAGCCGCGACGTAGCGGTAAACCGCGCGCTCCATATCGGAGGCGGTCTGTATTCCGCGGATATAGATATCGTAGCAGACGTTTTCTGCAATTTCGCCTGCGCCCGAGGAGAGAATAGCTTGGTCGGGAAGCGCGACGAAGCGCTCGAAGCTTACCTCGAATTCCTCCTGCGGAAGTGCCTCGCGCAGCACCGCGGAAAGCTTGGAAACGTACTGTTCTGCGACCTTTTGCTCCATTCGGCTCTTAAAACCGTCGTTTATCACCTTATCGCCGATAGTGAGCGAGGCTGATTCGGTGGGGTACCTGCTGCTTACTATATCGACTGTGTACGCCTTGGTCTTCCATTGGTAATATATCGGCGAGATTTCGAATCTTCCGAGCACCGCGTGCTCGTTTTCGGGGTAGTTTTTCGCGGTGTAGGAGGCGAATTGCTCCGAAGAAGAGTGTGCTTTGAAGGGATTGCCGACAAAGAAGAGGTTAAGCAGAATACAGGCAACCGCGGAGAGACAGATAAGCGGAACACCTAGCCTCTTTTTCTTTTTTATCGCGTTTGCCGCGATGCAGAAAAGTGCGGTGGCAAGTATACATAATGCGGAATAGATCACCGCCGTTTCGGTTCCGCTTTCGACCGAATTGAGAGCGAAAACGGTTATGCCGAACACCAGACATTTTATATAGGTCTGCATCGGGATGAACGCCGCGACCGCGCAGAGCAGGAGCGATATCGGTGTCATCGCGAGGATGCCCGCGCTTCTGCGGAACAAAAGTCCTGCCGCAAAGGCGAGGATTACGACGATAAATAGGCGGAGCGACAGATAATCACGGTTTTTTGCTTCGTTTTTCATTCGTATTCCTCCAGATTATAGGGATTTGTGAGCTTTATGAGCAGAGCGGTATCGTCGTCCTGCTGCATTTTATTGTTTCGCGTTGCGCCGCATTTTACGCATTTATGGGTTATGATAAAGCCCTTTTTCGAATGTGCCGTAACAGCCGAGGGGCGCATAAGTCCGCCGCATTCGCTCGCTCTGTCGCCTGGGTTTATATCGAGGTGGCGCGAATAAAGGCAATAGGGGCAATGATTGCGCGAGCTGTAGCCGAGGGGAGATACCCCTCTGCCGCAGTTGCCGCATATAAAGCCGCTGTCGTTTTTGGTAAAGGTTTTTTCCTGCATAAAAAATTATCTCTGAATAAAAATATTTTGCAAAAAGGGGTTTTAATTTTGCTTTGAATATAGTATAATACAAAATTAAGAGAAAATCAACCGCAAGAGGAGATAAAATGAGTAAAAATAAAAATAAACCCGAAAATAACTCCTGCTCGCTTTCCGAACGTCGCGGCACAGTCGGCGGTCAGGCAATCGTAGAGGGCGTTATGATGCGCGGCAAAAAGCATACCGCTATCGCCGTGCGAAGACTCGAT
>JAGBWF010000106.1 GCA_017629895.1 Clostridia bacterium | reverse complement strand
GATATCGGTTTCGCCGTCGTTAAGAAGCTGATAGCCGAAATACACCGGAACGACGGTATGGTTGGAGTGCTCGTAGGTGAATATAACGTCGCCTTCGAGATTTTTATCGCGCAGGATCGCCTGACCGATATCCTCGGGCGCGAGCATTTCGGGGTTGTTGGAATAAATATAGGTACCTAATTCGCGCTTTTCGTATTCGACCTCTGCAATCTTTGCATCGGGAAATTCGAAATATCCTTCGGAATAGAAGGAATTTTTGAACGGCTGAAGGTTGTGATTATACGGCTTTTCACTAAATTCAAGCTTTATCGCACTGCCGTTTTCGAGTATGGTCTTTTTCATATTATGCTCCTGCATAGGCGAAGAACCAGCGCGAGCCGCACTTCACCGCGAGATAGTTTCTTGTGGTTTCGTCGTCGCCCTTTACGACGGTCATACGGACGATCGCGATCTTTTCGACGCTTTCCGCATCGTCTGCCTTTTGCTTGTATTTTTTCATCGCCTCTTCGTATTTTTTACTGCCCTTTTCATATTCGAGCGAGGAAATGAGCTTGAAGGATATTTCCGACTCGCTGTATTTGGGCTTGTTTTCGGAATACGCCTTGGTGAGATAGGATTCGAGCAGACGGTTGCTTGTTTTTTGGTTGCCGTAGAGGACGGTTTTATTGTATTCGCTTGAATATTCGATCATATTATCGACGTCATAGAGCAGAGCCGCGCGCTCGTATTCGGCGATAGCCTTTTCGGGCGTGGATGCGCCGTCGAAGACCGAATCGTAAAGAATTATCAAGCCAAAAGCGGCAAGTGCGCCGAGAAGGGCACAGAGGATATAGACGAGCGCCTTTTTGAGCTTGGGGTTTATCTGCTTTTTTTGCGGAATATGATCGGCGGGATCGTCGTAGATGTCGATTTCTCTTCTCATTTTTTATTTCCTTTTAAGAAAGACGAAGACGAGTGCAGCCGCAATGATAAGCACTGCCGCAACGATGCCGATGATAAGACCTGCGGAAAGACCCTCGGAATCGGTCTGCTCCTCTACGCTTTCTACGGTCGAAGCGGGAGCCGATTCGGGCTCGCTCGATTCCTCGACGGGATAACGGTCGGAGAGCTTGCACTTGAAGAGATCTTCGAGAAGTCCCTCGGTCGAGAACGCCTGATTCCAGATGCCGTGTCCGCCGCCCTTATATTCGGTGTATTCTATCTTTGTGCCGCCTGCGTTCTTGATAGCGTTTACGGTTTCGCGGGTGCCGGAAACGGGAACTGCTGTATCGTCAACCGCGTGGAAGGTGAAGATGGGGGTTTCCTTGAGCAATTCTGCCTTGCTCGGATCGCCGCCGCCGCAAACGGGGATACCTGCGGCAAAGAGGTCGTTGTGGCGCATAAGCACGTCCCAGGTACCGAAGCCGCCCATCGAAATGCCTGCGGCATAGATACGGTCCTTATCGACCGAATATTTAACGGTGAGCTCGTTTACAAGCTCGACAACCGCCTTCATTTCGTTCGATTCGGGAACCTTATCGACAGAATAAGCGCCGCTGATCCAAGGGGTATCTACCCACTGGTGATTGAGGGGGCACTGGGGTGCCATTATAATGCAATCCTCGGGTGCGTTATCGTGGATATACTGGACGCAATGGAAGAACTGAAGCTCGTTATCGTTGCCGCGCTCGCCTGCGCCGTGGAAGAAGACGAGCATGGGGTAGGTTTTTGTATTGTCATAGTTTTCGGGGAGAATAAGACGGTAGGGAAGCGTGGTATCGTTGTTTTTGTAGGTAAGCTTTTCGGAGGTTTTGATGTCGTATGCGTTTGCGGTAAGGGGAAGCATAAGACAGGACAATGCGAGGAAAAGACAGGTTAATTTTTTCATTTTCACAGCTCCTTGAATATAGTTAAATAAATTATACACCACGGAGCGAAAAAATGCAACTTTTGCGGTGAAAAAAATTTTTTAAAACTTTTTCAAAAACTTTATAGACGTTTTGTGTGTTGAAGACATATATAAAGTAGAAGTATAGAGTAAATCATTACGGCTTTTTCCTTGACATAATAAATTATTGGTGCTACACTGCAAATGAGGAGATAAAATCTAATTTTCAATTATGCAGCATGCCCGCACGGGAGGTTGATTCCAATGGGTTATTTTGCTTTTTCCTTGACGGCTTGACCGCTTTAGCGGTGCGCCCGTCAAAAACGTATCCGAGTTTCGATTAAAAACGATAGGAGTGATTTTAATGAAGAATTTGAAGAATAAAGCTATTATAACGTTATTACTCGTATGTATGCTTTTTTCGGTTTTGCTTACAGGATGTACCGGTAACGAAAGCATAAAACGAATCCAATTCAGTGATAACGAATCAGGCACGACAAAAACAAACGTCGATTTGAAAGACTCCGAAATAACCGGATTCGACGCAAGGGCTTTGGAAACAGAAAACAGTCTGAAGCTTTACAAGGTAAAGCGTGCCGAATTTGCCCACGGCGGCGAGGAAGTAAATGCGATAGCCAAATATTTAAAGGTTGATTACGCCGATATGACGTACAACGAAGAAAAGAACGAAATTTCTTACGACGGTTCGCGCAATATCACCTTCACGATCACTAACGGTTACCGCGTTGTATATAATAAGTTCATAGACGAATACAAAATGACGCACAATATTACCGCGACCAACGAAGAGCTTATCGAAAAGGGCTTGAAGGTTTTATCGGAAATCCCGTTTCTCGAAGGTGAGTACGTTTATGCAAGCATGGGCGAAAGAACCTTCTCCGACGGAGTTAACGAATACGTATTTTATAAATCCTGCACGTTCCGCCGTAAAATAAACGGACTTGCCGTTGACGGCAACGGAAGCTGTACGGTGGGCTTCACAAACGACGGGTTGGCGATGCTGACGGTATCGTATTACACTTACGAAGAAATGAACGGTAAATACGATATAATTTCGCTTGAGGAAGCAGGCGAACAGCTTGCAAAGCCACAGCTTTTTAAGACCTCGCAGGGCAACGTTTCGGTAGAAAATATCGCCAAATTGGAAATTAGCAAGTGTGAGCTGGTATATGTAAACGAATACAATAACGGTTACGATACGATTCAGCCGTTTTATCGTATTAAGGGCACGCTTTATTCCGAGCATATCGAAAACCTCGATCGTATATACACCGATAGTTTTACTATGTATATACCTGCATTGGAGTAACACAAAAAAGGAGAAGCGCGTGCTTCTCCTTTTTTATTACTTTCTTAAAGCGTTAGGCGTATGCGGGTTCAAACTGCCGTATATTCGCTTATGATTTCGTATTTAAGGAGGTTACTTTTTTCGAGGTATTCGGTATAGGCGCGTTCGGCTTCCTTGAGCTCGGGGTCGTGCTCGATCGGGCGGGAGCGAAGGAGGGCAAACATCAATCTGGAAAGTCTTTCCTCGCCCTCCAGACGAAGAAGCTCGAGCTTTAACCGCTCCTCGCGCTTTTTTTCGGCGTCGCGTCTGACCTTATTGAAGGCAAGTGTGATAAGGGTGGAAAACACACCGCCCGTTATGCCCGCAGAGGCGAGGATAACGGGGAGGAGCTCGGATATGACCTCGCCCCAGCCCATTATTCGTATATCGCGGTATAGATAATCACTGCGAGGTCAGCTATCAGCCGTGCCACCGTCTTTATCAGTGCTTTCATCCGCATCCTTTTTCATCTGCTTGAAAATATTGTTGGTATAGACGCTTGCCGAGGCGCACAAAAGCCCCTGCGTTACCCCTGCGAATAATACCGAAAGTATATCCTTCCATCCGTTTTGCTCGTTTGTGATAAACGAATAGACGGTTGCAAGGACGACCCCCATTGCCCCGAGTATAAGCGGAATATATTTGTCCGAGATCTCGCTTCTTTTTATCATCGCGCCGAGAATATAGAGCACCGGCACGGTGATAAGAAGCTTCGGCTCGATATAGCTTGTAATATCCATAATTGCCTCCTTATTTTACCTCGTTTTTCATAATGCCGCTACCGCCCTTGCCGCCCTTTATCAAGGTTCCGCGCCTGTGCGATTCGAGATAGGCGGTTGCGACGTAATTCATAATACCCGCGTTTTCGCAGACGTCGAGAAACTCGGTATCGCTTTTGGTGCGTGTGAATATCATCGAAAGCAGGTCGCTCTCTGCCGTTTCGGCGGCGTATGCCGAAGCCGAAAGCGCGTGCTTGCCCGAAAGGACTGCGCTGTCGTAGAGCTTTTTATATCTTTTGTCATAATATTCCTTCGCATCGCGGGATATGACCTGAATACGCATATCGCTTATATCGCTTTCGGGGTAGCCGTAGGCTTTAAGCATAAAGACGAGCTCCTTTATATAGCCGTCGGGCAGGTCGTAGTCCTCGTAGAGCTCGAGCATATAGCGGTTTATAAGATATTCGTCGTAATCGCTTCTTATATAGCCGTCGTCGGTCGCGCTTGTAACAAGCAGCTTCGCGAGTTCCTTCGGGGTTGCCTCGGGATTGAATTCGGGGAGAGGAACGTCGTCGGTGTTGCCGTTTCCGCCCGAGTTCGATTCGCCCTTTGAGCCGCTTTCGCCCTTATCGCTTGCTTCGAGCTCGGCGAGGTCCTTATAAAGCTCCGTCTTTTCCTCGCGCAGAGCCTTGGTTTCGGAAAGCCTTTCCTTTTCGAGCTCGGATTTGTATTCGTTCAAGCCCTCTGCAAGACCGCGTTCTTCTTCTGCCGCTTCTCTGTCGATATCCGAAAGACGCGATTCGAGCGAGAGGTTTGAATTGAGCTTTGCCTGTGCCGCCTCGCCCGAGAAGCCGAGCCCGCGGGTTGCGAGAAGCTCCATATATTCGCGCTCGTTTTGCGCGTTATCGCCGATTGCACGGCTTCTTTTGCGCTCTGCCTCGGCGCGTGCCGCATCGAGCGATGCCTTGTAGCTGTTTTCGGCGTTTTCGAGCGCCGTTTTGTATATCCGCCCGAGCTTTTCCTCCTCGGCGGAGTAGCTCCCGAGCAGCTCTTTAAGCCTTTGCTTCGCGTTGTAATAAGCCAATTCTTCTGCTCCTTTCTTTTTTTCTTGTTTTTACCGTCAGCGAGTGAAGCGTAAGCTCCCCCTCGCCCTCTATATGAATGCTCAAACGGAAGGGAAGTGCGCGCTTTAACGCGGGGCGCAGTGATATGCGCATATATTTTTCGCTCTCCTCGGAGAGTTCGACTCCCTTTTCGCTTATCGCTCCGTTTGCCGTTTCGAAAATGAATTTAAGCCTTATATTTCCTTTTACGCGTATATCCGAGCAGAGCGACACTATATCGAGGTTACCGCCCTCGTCTACGATATAATTGCTCTGCCAGATACCGACGTAATTAGCCTCTCCGCGCTCGGAATAGCAATAAATTCCGCTTCCGTTTGTGAAATAGAGCGTATCGCGGTACACCTTAAAGCCTTTTCCGCCGAAGCCGTCGTAGATATACCAGCAGCCGATGCCGTAATTATAAACAAACGCGTTGCCGTTTGCGATAAAGAAGAGCTCGCTTTCGGATTGCAGATCGGCTAAATGAAGGCTTTCGCCCTGAAGCAGAGAGGTGGCGAGCAGGTCGTTTATCGGCTGTGAAAAGGGGAGTGCGTTCTTTTCGTTCTCGACACCCGTCGATTCCCACATATTAAGCCCGTCTCCGCAAAGCGTAACAGGACGGTTGGCGATAACACAGCCGTCGGTTTCGAAAAGACAGCCCTTGCCGTTGTTCAGCGAGAATACCGGAAAGCTCGATATCCTTCTGCCCGAATTGTCGGTTATAAGCTCGCAATAGGAATAAAAGGCTTCGTTTTTTGTGAAGATAAGCTGTCGGTCGTATTGCTGTACGATACAGCTTATCGGCGAGCTCCCGATAACCGTATAGCAATTTACCGGAAAATATTCGGCGGAGGGAACGCCGTCGGCAAGCGCCGAATAAAAGCGGCAGTTCGGCTTTTCGGGGTTGCAGTACAGAAAAATTCTGCCGTCGGAATTGCCGCCGAAAAGCATTGCCCTTTTGCAGTTGAGGATGTTTTTTCGGGTGGTCGATTGCTTTTTATAGGTGATCTCAAGGCTGTCGAGCCCTGCGGGTATCGCCTGCTCGAAGCTCAGTTCGCTCGTTTGGCGGTTGAGGCTGTAATTGCCGTTATAGACGGCTCCGCCGACGGTTACCGACACGATCTCGTCGATATCCTCCTCGGCGAGCTTATAGAGAATACTCTTGCCGTCGGGAGAAAGGCGCTGTCGGCGTTTATCGGTAAGCATATTTATCTCCTCGTAGGGAGTGCCCTCGCCGTTCGGCAGACAGCCTACCGCAACAAGCGGTATATAGCCCTCGATCTCGGTCAGCGTACTGCCGTCGTAGCTGCCGTAATATGCAGAGTTCATAATATAGACTCTGCCGCAAAACTCGAAGAAAAGGCAAGCTCCGCCTCCGATAACGCCTATTTCACGCGCGTTACCGCTCGAATCGATTTTATACAGCCTGCCGTTTGCCGAGGCGAGAAGGAAGGTGATGTCGCCCAGACTGCCGCACCAAAGCCCCTCGATCTCCCCCGTAAGACTGCAAAGAAGCTTTGTTTTGGCTCTTTTTTCGAGCGAGCCGCCTGCCGTTATACGAATATTTCGCATATCGTGGGCGACGTTAAGCGCTTTATCCGCTTTTCTTCTTCGGTCGATGCCGACGAAGCCGTTTGCGGTATGGATAGGCATTAATACACCTCCCTTATCGGCTCTGCCTTGGCTCTGCCGAGTGCGAGCGCGTTTGCCTTTGCGGCGTTATAGCGCGATTGAAGAGTGAGATATAGGTTATCGTCCTCGCCGAGCGCGAAAAGGGCGGCAAGCCCGAAGGGAAGCACCGAGCTGCTTATAATATCGCAGGTTTGAAGGTTATCCGAAAAGCCGCTTACCGAGTAGATTTTCGGCGGCTCGCGCTTGATACGGCAATCGAGCGTTGCAAGCTCGCCGAGCAGGACGTTTATAAGCATTATCGCACGCCCGTCGAGGTCGGCGGTGTCGCAGGGGGGATTGTCCCCTCCATAGAGCCCGATAACCGAAAGCGCGCTGTTTATAAGCTCTCTTACTGTCATTTTCTGCTCCTTTCATCAGCAGATAAACGGGGGGAAAGCCCCCCGAATATCAGTTGTTCATAACTTTGGCGTGGCAGACGAGTGCAAAGCCTGCCGTGATATCGCGAAGCGAATCCGCCGTGGTCGTTACGGTAAATTCCGCCGTGCCGTCGTTCTTTTTTATCCTGCCGCTGTCGAGAAAGACGACGTTGACGCCGCCGCTTTCGAGCGCGATATCGATATCGGCACTGCCGTCCGCCGATTTGCAGACAAGCGTTGCGGAATGGGTGGTCTGCTCGAGGTTTATAAGCATTATCGCAGGGTCGGATCCGCTTATATCGACCGCGAAGGACATACTGTCTTTATTGGAGTCGAGGTCGGAAAACAGGAGCTTATCGGCAAAGAAAACGCCGTAGGTGTGAAGTGAATTAAAGGTTGTCATCGTTTACACCTCCTTAAACGGTTGCGTTGCCTCCGTCGGTAACGGCGCAGGAGACGAGCTCGTTCGGCTTGATTACCTTTGCGCCGAAGACGAGTCTGCCGCGGACCGCCTTATCGAAGGAGTTTTCGAGTCTGTCGAGCACCTGGGTTTCGAGCACCTGCTCGGCATAGGCGATAGCCGAATAGGAGCCTGCGAGCATCATAGTCTTGCCGCCGTTGGTCGCAAGCTGGTTCGAAACGTAGAGGTCGCAGCCGAGCTCGTCGGTAAAGGCAACCGCACCTGTGCCGTTTACGCCGTTATTGATCTGGAACTTAACGCCTGCGAGCATAAGCTTGGTTTTGATAAAGGGAGGAACGACGATCCAGATTCTACCGTCGGGCACGTTGTTTTCCTCGAGCTTCTGCTTCATCATCGCGACGGTCGAAAGCACGTTGTCGGGGGTTACTGCGGCAGAGGTAACGCTGTGCGCCGCGTCGGGATAGAGCGAGAAGACGTAGGAATCGACCTCGTTTTTAAGAAGATAGCTTGCACGCTTGGTCTGGCTGTCCTCGAGACCGATAGAGGAGCGGAGGGCTTCGATATCCTTGATCTTGAAGGAGAACGCCTTATCCTGATCGATGAGGAGGGTAAGCGCGCTGTCGTCGATATCCTCGTAGACGATATTGCCGTCGTAATCGTAGACGGTGGGGTCGTTAAGACCGATAAAGGTTACGCTGTCGCCGCGGTCCTTGATATCGCCGCTGAAGCTTGTGTTGCAGATGACGTTGGCGAGGAGGTTATCCTCGTTGGTGCGGAGGATCTCCGCGGAAATTACCTTTTCGATAGAATTGTAGTTTGCCATAAAATTTTACCTTTCCTTTTGTTTTTTGTTTTGTTTTTTGTTTTTAAAGTCGGGTTAAACGCGCCAGCTTTTCATAGCCTTGAGGATATTTTTGTAATTGCTCTTGATATCCTTCTGCGACATTTTTTCGACCTGCTCCTTAGTGAAAACAGGCTCGCCTGCGCCCTCGGTGGTGGCGGCGGCGGACGCATTGCCGTTTCTGCGGTTTATCTCCTCGGCAAGAGTGTTGATGCTCTGCTGTGTAACGGTGTAAAGCGCAAACGCGTGTGCGAGAGGAACGCCGTTTTCGACCTCTGCCCAGACGGTGTCGGGTATTTCCTCGGCGGAGGTATCGGGGAAGAGCTCGCGGAAGCGCTTGATATCAGCCTGCATATCGGTTTCCTGCTGCTTTTTGCGCTTAATGGTTCTCTGCTCGTTCTTATAGCCCTTTGCCGCCTCGAGCTCGGCGATGACGCGCTCGGGGAGTCCTGTGGTATCGATAGGCTGTTCGCCGAACTCCTCCTCGATACGCTCGATAAACTCTCCGATACGCAAGCCGTTTTCGTCGGCGAGGTCGTAGATGAGGTCTAAAATTGCTTCGTTGTTGATCGCTTTCATTCGGTTTCTCCTTTCTGTGCCGATTCTGCGGCGCGTATTTCCTCGATAAGCTTTTCTTTTTCGGGAATTATCCCTTCGGGTATACGCTCAAGATACTGCACGGTGCTTATCCTGCCGAGCCTTAAGAGCGAATCGAGTGTGTTCAGCGCGCTTATCTCGCTCCAATAGCTTGCGCCTCCGACGTCTACGCGGCAATCGAAGAGCTCGCCCTTGAGCTGTGAAAGCGAAAAGCTTTCGCTTCCGCCCTCGCCGAGTGCGACGATACGCTTATCGTCGTAGCAGGAGAGCATAAAATCAAGCCATATAAGACCGATATCCTCGACGAACTGATACATATTGCGCTTGACGTTCTCGAGAGGGACTGCCGACGCGCTTTGCAAAGCGAGAATTGCGCTCGTATTGTTGGGCGCGACGTTTCCGAGCGCGGCATCGGTCGCTCCCATAAATTCCTTCGTATCGGCGACAGCCATACGCAGAAATTCGAGCATACCCGCCTGCATCGTGCCCGAGGGGAGCACCTTCGCGGCGTTTTCGACGGGGCCGTTCACCGCGATAGCCTCGCCGACACGGTCGGACCAGCCGTCGAGCAGGGTGGAATCGTAGACGATCTTCGAGAACGCAGTGTCCATAAGGTGCTTCATCACCATTGCGTAGCCCTTATTGATAAAGCGCTGGTTTTCGATAAGACCGACGCCTGCGGGGGTGCCGTGCCAGCTGTTTTTAACCGTGCTCCAATTAAAAAACGCGACGGGGTAGAGGGTAAGTCTTGTGTCGGTCGTCTGCTTTATCACGGCGTTTTTGACCGATTTGCGATAGAGCACTCTGCCCGATTCGTCCTTCCAGAGCTTAATAAGCGAGATACATTTCGTGCCCTCGAGCTCGTTTTTCGCCATATCGCCCGAAAGGGTGTCGAGGTCGCTGTCGGGGAGTATCTTTTTTATCTCGCTCTCTGCGATACCGTTTGCCCTTGCCTGCGCGACAAGCGATACCACCGTTTCGCGACGGGCGATGAGGATATAGGGCTGCTTTTGTACCTCCTTCGAGTTGGGGTCGCCGAAGAAAACGCTCGTGTTATCGATAAGCGCGGTTACGAAATCGCCCTTGAACGCCTGACCTGTTTTTATATCGGGGTCCCAATAGGTATAGGCGACGGCATCGCCGGATATGGCGGCATCGGTGAGCGCGTTTGCAAGCAGGTCGTTCATCTTACAGCGTTCCCAGCGCGCGTCGGCAATGGAATTGAGCTTTTTGACGGCATCGCTCTGCCTTTCCGAATTGCTCGATTGGCGGTAGCGAAGTCGCACGCTCGTTTGCATAATGCTCGAAACGAAATAGGAGATTATGCGCCTGAAAATGTTGAAAACGGGGGTGGGAAGACCGTTGCTCTGCACGTTGTCCCACTGCTCGCCGCGATAGAAGCGCTCGAACGTGTTCACGTTTTCGTATAGATTTACCGAGTAGTTGTAATCCTTGCCCTTTTCATAAAGTTCCCACTCCTGTGTGAAGTGGCTGTTGTTTTTGTTCTTCATACCAAGCCTTTCAGTATTCGATTAATTCCTCGTACCCCTCAATCTGATCGCTCGGGGTATCGAAGGTGTAGACGCTCGATGAAAACGAGCTTCTTTTTTTGGGAGGGAGAGCGGGACGGCGCGACATAAGGGCGTACCGCAGTGCCTCGGGGGTGTGGGTTATCTCGTGCGGGGTGTCCGACGCGTCCTCGCGGATATGCTCGTCGAAGCGGAGCAGAGGAAGCGAGCGGATGAGGTCGGGACAGCATTCGGATATCGCGAGCGTCGGACCGCTAACGATATCGTGCTTGAGATATTCGCGCACTATTCGCCAGCCCGCAATACGCGAATTATCCGCCTTTATAAGCCGTGTAAGCCCGTTCTGAGTCATAATATCGTATCCGCTTTTGCCGCTCTCCTGACGCCTGTTCCAGAGGTCAGGGGAGGCGACGGTATAGCGTATCGGCTCGTCCTTTGGGGTAAGCTCGCATATTTTCCTTGCCGCCTCCGAGAGAGTGAGGTTGCTTTCGGTCAGCTCGCGGTAGATATATATCCTGCCCTCGCTGTCGCAGGCGCACCAGAGGCAAGCGGTCATATCGAGCCCGTAATCGAGTGCGCGGAAGTATATCGAGCCGTCGGGTATCCTGCTGCCTTGCGGAAGGATATGCTTTTCGCGGTCGAATTCGGGGAAGAAGGCACCCTCGAAGGCGTCCCAATCACCGTAGAGCATCGCCCTTCTGCGCGCATCGGGCAGGTTTTTGAGCGTTT
The DNA here is from genome assembly GCA_017629895.1 of Clostridia bacterium. Lineage (GTDB taxonomy): Bacteria > Bacillota > Clostridia > Oscillospirales > CAG-382 > Coliplasma. The sequence continues at coordinate 2,977 of JAGBWF010000106.1, read as the reverse complement.
CGACGTAGCCCTTATCGTTTTCCATAACGAATTTGTTGTCGAAAACGAGCGATTTGATAAAAAGGTAATCTTCGGGCTTCTCGCTCCCGCGGAAATCACGATCGATAAACAGCCTTTTTACCCACGCGTGCCCGACACCGCCGGGGTTGCAGGTGAAATACATTCGCGGCTTGAAGGGGGAGGGCATATTGCCGCTTATGCGGTTGCTCTCGGTAAGCGCGAAGAACTGAAATTCGGTGAAGTGAGTTGCCTCCTCGAGCCCGATGACCTCGTACGCCTGCCCCTGAAACTGAAGCACGTCGGACACGCTTTCGCAATAGCCGAGCTTTATTCTCGAGCCGTTTTTGAAGCGGAACTCCTTCTCGCCCGAGACGTAGACCGCAACGCCCTTTAATATCTTCGTCATCGGGAGCAGGTGGTTCTCGCGGAGCTCGGCGAGTGTGCGGCGAAGCAGAAGTATCTGGATACCCTTGTAGTTAAGGGCGAGAAGGATAAGCTTCATACGCATCGCCCAGCTCTTTCCGCCGCCGCGTGCGCCGCCGTATGCGGTGTATTTCGCATTTGATTCGAAAAACGCCCTTTGCTTTTCGTTCGGCTCGATGATTATTTCTCTCATTGTGCCCATTCCTCTGCCAAGCCGTTGAAAATAACCGTGCCGCTATCCGATAAATCCTGCTCCTCGGGCTTATCGCGGTAGCCGTGGTTGTTTTTCAGATCGAACGAGAGCACCGCCGCGGGAATTTTGCCGCAAAACGCGAGCTGCTTTTTGATTTTCGCGATTTTGTTCCGTGCGGTTTTCAAAATTTCTCCGCGTGTGTCGTCGTTCATCATCGACATAATTTTGTCGCGCGTGGTTCCGAGATAATCGGCAAGCGATTCGATATCCGCAATCTCGCCGCTTTCTACAAGATAGCTTTCGAAATAGCCGTTTATCCTTTTTTCGAGCTCGTCGAGCCCGAGTAAATCGAGAGTGTCGCTCATTTCTCTCACCTCCTGACGCTATTTTATCAGACCCGATTTCGAAATTCATCCCGTCTTTTTCTCACTAAAATCTCATTTTATTGGGGATTGTAATTTGTAAAAAAACGTGATATAATAAGACATAAAGAGAAAAAATACCTTTTGGGGTGGCTTTTATGAATGAATTTATGAGGTCGGCTATCGAGCAGGCGCGTATCGGAATACAAAACGGCGAGGGCGGTCCCTTCGGCAGCGTTATAGTTAAAAACGGCGAAATCGTCGGCAGAGGGCACAATCAGGTGCTTATCAATGCCGATGCGACCTGCCACGGCGAAATGCAGGCGATACGCGATGCGAGCAAAAATTTATCGACACACGACCTTTCGGGCTGTGAGCTTTACACGACGGGCGAGCCCTGCCCGATGTGTCTTGCGGCGTGTATGTGGGCGAACATCGAAAGGATATATTTCGGTTGCACCGTTAAGGACAACGAAAGCATAGGCTTTCGCGATAAGCTGTTTTTCGATATGCTCGGCGGCAAGAAGGGGATAGCTCCCGATTATCTCGTTTGCATCGACAGAGACGAATGTATTAAGCTCTTTGCCGAATATGCAAGCGACGAAAACGCCGAAAATTATTAAGGAGGCTGCTTTATGGATAATATTTTTATCGGCTGGAGCGGCAACCAGAGCCTTGCAAACGAGCTCGGCAACGAAATAAACCGCAACAAAGCCTTCAACGCGATCGTCGGCGGCGGCACCCCCACGAATATGTATATCGGCGCGCAGGTGCTCGAGCAGATAAAGGACAGCGATTACGCCCTTCTGCTTATGGAAAAGAAGAACGGTGCGATAAGCGCGAACCTTATGTTCGAGTTCGGCTATATTCTTGCGAAAATGCCCGTGAACCGCATCTTTTTGGTGCTTATCAATATGGAAAGCACCGAGCTTGCGAGCGATATTCAGGGTACTTGGGTATTTAAATCGAAAAAGTTCGACAGAGCCGTTACGAGCGAGGCGGCTTTTGCGCGTGAGCTATACGCGGATTTTGTCGAATTTGAGCACAACCGTCTGCTTGTCGGACAGAGCAATTATTTCGATTACATCGATCGTTGGGAGGAGTGCTTCTCGGATCTTAAGACCGACAGCAGAATTTCGACCAACGACAGCGAATACATAATCCTCGGCTGTCTTGCGGCTTATTACTACAACGATTATCAGGAGCTCTACGACGTGCTTCACAAGGTGAATTACGACGAGGCTGTGAGCAACATCGTATATTTTGCGAAGGCGTATATAAGCATCTTCCTCGACAGCGGAAATATGCGCTATCCGCTTAACGACGACCAGATGATGACCTGCCGCGAGACCTTTGAATCGCTGCTCGAGCGCGAGCGCACCCTTTCGCCGAAGCTCGATATGATTCTCGATATTCTCGTGCACGATGCTTACGGGCTTGCGAGTATGCTTTATCTTCGCAACGAGGAGCTCGACGAGGACGAAAGCGAATATTTCTCCGAGCTTTGCGAGATACACTGTCTGGAGGTATTTAACCTTATCAAGCAGTACCGCGAAAGCTTTGGCGAGGACAACAAGGTGCTTATGAACCTTTTCGATGCCTATATCTGCAACGACCTTGCGAAGTTTTATCAGCGCAGAAACGATACCGAAAAGCATATTTCCTTCCTTGAAAGCTCGGTAAAATCGCGCAAGGAGCTTTTCAAGTCGGTTCAGCTTCTTTATCCGCAGAACAAGTTCCTTATCGAAAAGGTCGAGCAGGAATATAATATCGCGCTTGCCGATCAGTGCCGCTATATGAAGGACGCGGTGCTCAAGAAGATGACTGTCAAGAAGATAAAAAAGCGCCTCGACGAATGGGTTACGAATTACAACGCGTTGCGCTCGATGCTCGACAGAATCGAAGCGAATTTAAAGGCGATAGAGGAATGAAAAAAAGCTCACCGAGAGGGTGAGCTTTTTTTAGTGAAGAGTGAAGAGTGAAAAGTGAAGAGTGAAGG
>JAGBWF010000105.1 GCA_017629895.1 Clostridia bacterium | reverse complement strand
CTCGGTTCACAATCAATCCAATCTGCTTTGGATGCATGTCACATTCTTTGATTAATTGGGCAATTCTTCCGACAGCCTGAATTCCTCTTCTGATGTGTACTGCCCTTGTATATGGCACCCTTGACCATATTGGATCCTTCCCAAGCAGCAAGACAATTATTGAAGTTTTCAACAACAACGACTTCATCTTCATTTGTATGATAGAGGAAAATCGGGTGAGCCGGAGTCCAGTCACGATAGAGAATATTGTCTTCCAACGCTCTCCGGAGTGCTTCCATAGCCTCAATACGATCCTGTGTTTTAGGTGATCTGTAGAACTGAAAATATTCAAGGCAATCATCCAGCAGCACATCGTTAGCTCTTGCCCATCCTGTCTTGATGTAACCTTCTTCCCACTCCCACTTGTCTTTTGTGTCCTTTCTGTATGGATGGAACAATCCGTCAGTAGCCAAGCGCTGCATACAGAATGTACCTTCATCCTCCTCGTTAAAGCTTGCTGAATGCTTAAAGAGTTCCTCCTGCATCTTGTCTGTATCAAGGCGTTTTTCCTCAATTCTCTCAATTACGCCAGAGTTGATGAACCCTTCGGTCAAATAGTCTTGAGGTGTATATTTTCCCATCAGCCTAGGATTTGTATTACACATCGAATACATCATCATAGCAGCAGATACCGGCATATAGAACTGATCTGTTTCAATATACTTGACAAGTGTAGCGACCGGATCATATGGTCCATTACCGCATACAGAACCTGCAAAATTGAATTCATCTACCAGATCGTTCTGTTCAATATATTTGTGAACTGCCATAGCAACAGAACCACCCTGTGAATAACCAAGGGAAAGACTTTTCCACTTCTTCTCAAGATTATGCGACTGCTCGTAATAAGCGATACCAGCCCTTGCAGGTCAACAGAAACTAAAAGAGGCTGAAAAACAGCCTCTTTTTTATAGAACATATTCAACCGAGAACGAATCGATTATTAATACATTCCGCCGCCCATGCCGCCTGCCATTGCCGCTGCATTAGCCGCTGCGGTTGCGGGATCTTCCTTCTTATCGGCAACGAGTGCTTCGGTGGTGAGGACCATAGAAGCAACGCTTGCCGCGTTCTGAAGTGCACTGCGGGTTACCTTGGTAGGATCTACGATACCGCTTTCGATCATATCAACGAAGGTTTCGTTGTATGCATCGAAGCCGACACCCTTGGGCTCGCTCTTTACGCGCTGAACGATAACCGAGCCTTCGAAGCCTGCGTTTTCTGCGATCTGACGAACGGGTTCTTCGAGAGCGCGGAGAACGATCTTAACGCCGGTCTTTTCGTCGCCTTCAACGGTATCGACAAGAGCGGCAACAGCGGGAATACAGTCGCAGAGAGCAACACCGCCGCCTGCTACGATACCCTCTTCAACAGCCGCCTTGGTAGCGTTGAGAGCATCTTCGATTCTGAGCTTCTTTTCCTTCATTTCGGTTTCGGTCGCCGCACCGACCTTGATAACAGCTACGCCGCCCGAAAGCTTTGCAAGACGCTCGTGAAGCTTTTCTTTATCAAATTCGCTGGTGGAAACCTCCAACGATGCTTTGATCTGTGCAATTCTGCCCTTGATTTCATTGGTATCGCCTGCGCCGCCAACGATGATAGTGTTTTCTTTATTGATCTTAACCTGACGTGCTCTACCAAGCTGCATAAGGGTAGCTTCCTTGAGCTCGAAGCCGAGTTCGGAGGAGATAACCTCACCGCCGGTGAGGATAGCGATATCCTTGAGCATATCCTTACGTCTGTCGCCGAAGCCGGGAGCCTTGACAGCAACGCAGGTAAAGGTGCCGCGGAGCTTATTAACGATAAGGGTAGAAAGTGCTTCGCCCTCTACGTCCTCTGCAATGATAACGAGCTTAAGACCGTTCTGAACGACCTGCTCGAGCACGGGAAGGATTTCCTGAACGTTGGAAATCTTCTTATCGATGATAAGAACAGCCGCATCGTCGATAACAGCTTCCATCTTATCGGTATCGGTTACCATATAGGGAGTGATATAGCCGCGGTCAAACTGCATACCCTCAACGACCTCACAGCTTGTTTCTGCGGTCTTGGATTCTTCAACGGTGATAACGCCGTCTGCAGTAACCTTTTCCATTGCATCGGCAATAAGACGGCCGATAACCTCGTCTGCGGAAGAAACGGTGCCTACGCGTGCAATATCGTCGCTGCCGTTAACCTTCTGAGAAGATGCCTTAAGAGATTCAACCGCACATTCAACAGCCTTTGCGATACCCTTTTTGATAACCATAGGGTTTGCGCCTGCCGCTACGTTCTTCATACCCTCGCGGATGATTGCCTGTGCGAGAAGAGTTGCGGTGGTGGTACCGTCGCCTGCGGCATCGTTGGTTTTGGTGGAAACCTCGCGAACGAGAGATGCGCCCATATTTTCGAATGCATCGTCAAGCTCGATTTCCTTTGCTATAGTAACGCCGTCGTTGGTGATAAGCGGAGAACCGAACTTCTTATCGAGAACAACGTTTCTGCCCTTGGGGCCGAGAGTGATCTTAACGGTATCTGCAAGCTTATCGATACCGCGAAGGAGAGCCTCGCGCGCTTCGATTCCGTTTTTAATATCTTTTGCCATAATTAATTACCTCCGTAAATTACTCTACGATTGCCAAAATATCGCTTTGACGAACTATGATGTATTCTTCGCCATCGAGTTTGATTTCAGTGCCCGAATATTTGCTTGTGATAACCTTGTCGCCAACCTTAACGGTCATAACGATTTCGTTGCCTTCAACGTTGCCGCCGGGACCAACCTCGACAACCTCTGCTATCTGGGGCTTTTCTTTTGCGGCACCTGTGAGAATGATACCGCTCTTTGTTGTTTCTTCGGCTTCAACCATTTTTACTACAACGCGGTCTGCCAAGGGTCTGAGTTTCATAATATTACCTCCGAATTATACTTTATGTGCCTATTATTCAACATATATACTGAACGGATTATATCCGAACATTATAGTATTATATACGAATGATTATAGAATTTCAAGTCTTTATTGCTTTTTTGGTTTAAAAAACTGATAAAGATTACATTTTATCATACCGTTATACAATACGCGTTTTTTATCCGCACGTCTTCCGAAATAACGCTCGAACAGCTCATCCGACGTTATTATATACATCTGCCAAGACGGAATTGAAGCTTCGAAGTTCTTGCCGAGCGCTTTGCAAAGATTTCTCGCCTCGGTTAAATCACCGAGTCGTTCGCCATAAGGGGGATTTGTAATAATCGTTCCTCTTGCGTTTTCGATCGGCGAGATAAACTTCTTTGCGTCTGCCCTTGTGAACTCGATGGCGTTTGCAACGCCTGCTTTTTTCGCGTTTTCTGTAGCAAGCGCAACCATCTCGGGATCGATATCGGAGCCGTATATTTTTGTTAAGGGTGCGGTGATTTCGCTTCGTGCCGATTCGCGCTCGCTATGCCATATCTTATCGTCGATAAAGCTATATCCCTGCGCGGCGAAATTTCTCTTTAATCCCGATGCGATATTGCACGCCTGCATTGCGGCTTCTATAGCAATGGTTCCGCTTCCGCAAAGGGGATCGCAAATGATAACGTTATCGCGCATACGCGAAAGCTTGACCATTGCCGCGGCAAGAGTTTCGCGCAGCGGTGCGGCACCCGAAAGCTCGCGGTAGCCGCGTTTATGCAGGCCTGCTCCGGTAGTGTCGATCATTAACGTTACCTTATCGTTGAGTATAAAGAACTCTATTTGATATTTGACACCTGTTTCGGAAAAAATTCTTATCTTGTATTTTTCCGAAAGCGAATCGACAACAGCCTTTTTGACAATTTCCTGGCAATCGGGTATCGAATAGAGCTTGCTTCTTATCGAGTGTCCCTTAACGGGAAAAGCATCGGTCTTTCCGATATAATCCGACCAAGGAAGCTTTTTTACTCCCTCGAAAAGATCGTCGAAGCTGTACGCCTTGAAGGCTCCAAGCTTAATAAGTACTCTTTCAGCTGTGCGAAGGCGGATATTACATCGCGCTATCGCTTCGATAGGTGCTTCGAAGGTTATTCTTCCGTCAATTGTTTCTATTCTTTTATAGCCGAGGCTGTCAATTTCCTCTCCGAGTATTCCCTCCAAGCCGAAAAGACAGGTTGCTACTAATTCCATTATATACTCCGTTATCTATTTTATTGCTTTTTGTTTCCTTTAAGAACGAAAATCAAGCAAACTGCAGCAGCAAGCACAACCGCTCCGATTGCAACTGCCCAAATTACACCGTTTTTATCCTGAGTGTCGCCCACAGAATTGTCGTAAGAGTCTTCGGGGGTTGAGTCGGCAACAGAGCCGCTATTAACGTTTTCTTCGGCTTTGCCAGCACCGACAAGCACCTCGGAGCAGAATACGAAATTCTGTGTCGAATTAATAAACGAGAATTTTACGTAACGAGCGGATACGGGTTTTGTTTTGTGGGTTACGTAACAGAAAATATCGTTCATCTGAAGCTCGGGAGCGGCAATTTGTTTGAAATTCTCGCCGTCCTCGGATATGAGAATTTTTATATCCGCAGGATCGCCGATGCCGTAATTTTGAACGTGGCTGAAATGCGCCATAAAATGTGTAAGATCGTCGTATACCCTACCAAGATCGACGGTAACGCTCATTCTGCCGTCGGGATCGAGGAGCGATTTATGGAATGCGTGCCATTCGGTATCGAGCTCACTTGCGCCAATAATGCCGTCTGTCAGCTCTTTGCCGTTGTTTTTCTGATAACCTATACTGTTTCCGTCGGAATAGGGCGTCGTTGCGGTATAGGGCATTTCCTTGGATCGCCAATCAACGTCCTTGGGAAGCTCAAATTCGGGGCTTCTGTTATTATCGATATCCTCTTGGGTGAGGGTGCCCTTTGCATACTTATAGGTCAGGTCGTATACCGAGCGGGCGCGGGGGTCCTTAGATTTCCAAGCCTGATAGTAAACACCGCTCTTTGCATCCTGATAATACATTTTAACGGTGCCCATCGCACCTTTATTCATTCCGCCCTCGAGATAATCGAGATATCTGTTGTAATATTCGGCACCGACGAGTGCTTTACCGTCGATTTCGATTTCGGTTCCCATTCCGTAGAGCTTACATTCGCTTACCGTGTCCTCTACTCTGTTGGGTGTAGGAACAGCCTGCCAATACATATTGGGCTGCATACACGAAATATCGAAGCCAAGCTGTTTCCATTCCTTATAGCCTTCGGCACGGTACCAGGGAATCCAAATGAATTTTAATCCGAGT
>JAGBWF010000104.1 GCA_017629895.1 Clostridia bacterium | reverse complement strand
GATATTCTCTTCCCGATGTCCTACGGCTACGGCTACGAGGAGGATATCGCCGACCAGACCGTGCGTTGCGGTGAAAATGCGTTTATCGCTGTCGGTCTCGGTATCTTTATGACAGAGCTTACCCCCGAGGATATGCAGATCCAGGCGGCATACAACACCTCTGTAAATGCAGACGGCTCGGTATATTTCGAGGCATCGGCGTTCAACAAAAAGGAAACCGGCGCGCTTCTGCTTAAGGGCATTCACCGCGAAAAAGCGATGACCCCCACCTTCGATATCGAAAAGGCGGCAAAGGCGCAGGCAGAATATATGAAATCCCGCATTTCCAACGTTATTCTGCCGCTCGGCGCAATAACCGAGGAAAATGCGAACACCGTTATCGCCGCAATAGACGCGCTCTCCGCAACCCTTACCGACAAATCCTTCGATACCGCAAAGTACACCGCGGTTTCGGATGCCATTGCGGCTGCAAACCTCGAGGATGCGGCGGCAAAGAGACTGAAAAACGATCTTAAAACGATCGTAAAGGCTTACTCGGTTGCAAACAAGGAGCTCGACCTCAGCGGCGTTCCCGAAACTCCCGACAACCCCGATTACTCCGAAAAGCCCGATGACGAAAGCAAGGGCGGCGAAAGCACCGCTTCGAAAGCAGAGTCTGAAGCAGACTCCGACGAAAGCGACGCAGTTGCCAAGAAGACAAACGGCGGACAGATCGCTATCGTAATCGTCTGCGCGATCGTTATCATCGGTTGTGCAGTAACCGTTATCCTCGTTTCCAAGAAAGGAAAGAAGTAATATGTCGAAAAAGCTTTTATGCGTTTTCCTCTCTCTTCTTTTCATATTAACAGTCATTCCCTTCTCTGCCACCGCCGCAGAGACCACTACTCAAAAAATAAGTGCGATAAATAAAACGCGCCTTACCGACTATCTCGTTATCTACACCCGTTCCTACGGAAGCACCACCGCAACGAACGTCTACGGTACCGAGGCGACGGTTACAAACGGCACGGTTACCTCGGTCGGCGGAAACAGCAGTGCTATTCCCGCAGGCGAAAACAGCTTTGTAATTTCGGGACACGGCGCTATGTCCGACTGGGTCAAAAATACCGTCATCGTCGGTATGAAGGCAAGCTACGATGCAAGCACGATGACACTTACCCTCGTGTTCGACGATTCCACCCTTCTCTTCCGTGTCAACGATGCGAAAAAACGCGCAGAGGATGCGAAAGCGCAGGCAGAGGAAGCCTTCCTCGTCTACGATTCGAACGCAGACGCTTTGTTCGACTCGGCTATCGCAAAGCTCAACTCGCTGACCGACCCCACCGAAGCCGAAATCGACAAGCTGGTTGCCGATTTCGACAAGGCGGCGATGCTCTACAGCGAACGAGAGGTTGCCGAATACCGCGGTGTATGGCTCCGCCCTACGCAGAAAAATATGACCGAGGTCAGAAATTACGTCAAGCAGTGCGTCAAAGCAGGCATAAATATGATATCTATCGAAACGATGTATTCGGGAACGATGATATACAAAACGCCTGCGGACAGCCTTTTCAAGCAGAATCCGATCTTCAAGGGCTTCGACGTTCTCGCGGCGTTTTCCGAGGTATGCGCCGAATACGGAGTAGAGCTTCATTGCTGGATGCCCGTATTCTATTCCTGCAATTCCTCGGGCGAAAACTGGCATTTAAGCGTTGCGGCGAAAAAGCCCGAATGGCAGTTAAAGACCAACAACGGCTCGAACATCTATTCCTACGAAACAACGGGTATGGTGTTCCTTAACCCCGCGCTCGATGAGGTTCAGGATTTCCTCGCCGAAACCTATACCTACATTCTTGAAAATTACGATATTCACGGCTTCCAGCTCGATTATATCCGCTATCGCGACAGATATGCAGACGACGATTTCGGATACGACAGCACGACTATCGCAAAGTTCAAGGAGGCTTATCCGAAATACAAAAACAGCACGATAAGCTTCGATACACGGGCAGATTATTGGAGCGATTGGGCAAAATTCCGTGCATTGCAGGTTACCAAGTTCGTTCAACGTATGCGCAATATTATCGATACCGTCGCCCCCGACGTGCTTCTTACCGCAGACGTCGGCCCACAGTTCGAAAGCTCCTACGCCACGATTTATCAGGACAGCAAATCCTGGCTCGAAAGCGGCTTGCTGGATATGATTCATCCTATGGCATACGGCAGCGGTTATGCGCCCCAGATGGAACGCTTTCTCGAAGCCGCAGGCGAAGACTGTATGGTAGTTCCCGGACTCGGTATATTTATGGAGGATTTCGACGGCGACGATATGGCGGCACAAGCCTATGAAATGGCGCAGATCGGCTGCGACGGCGTTGTTTATTTCCAGACAGCGCAGTATTTCGACAAGGATGCCGACGGAGTGCTTTCGTCTACGCTTTATACCGAGCCCTCGCTCGCACCCGCGTTCGACGATATCAAAACGGTTCAAAGCACGATGTTCAGATCGGCAGAACGTATCCGCAATGCAAGAGATGCAGGCAAGCTTTCCGAATCGCTTGCGATTGATCTGCTCGTGCTTTGCGAAAGCGTTGTCGAAAGTGCAGACAGCAAGGCGGCGCGCGCAATCGAGGAAATAAACGCACTTCGCAATAAGCTTAATGCGCTTCCCTCCTCTGCACTGCGCGAGCGTCTTTTGAGAGATGCGCAGATTGCATATTTCTCCGTCCTGCGCGACGTAAGCTCGCATCCTACGGGCTTGGGCGACGTCAATAACGACGGAACTATAAATCAGTACGATTACCTGCTCGTCAAGCGACACCATTTCGAAACCCGTGTCCTCACAAGCGATGAAGCGCTTCGTGCAGACGTCAATAAAGACGGTAGCGTAAACCAATACGATTATCTTCTTATTGCAAGACACTATTTCGGAACCTACGTTATAAAATAATCAAAAAAGAGTCGATACGGAAAACCGTCATCGGCTCTTTTTGTTGCTTTTGCAACGCGCTGTTTCTCTGTTTTTGGGTATAATATAATAAAAGGAAGAACAAGGAGGTAAAATTATGAAATACGCATTTTTTGACGCCAAGCCCTACGACAAGCCTTCCTTTGAAAAATACGGCAGAGAGCAGGGCGTAGAATTCAAATTTTTCGAAACCAAGCTTACCCGAGATACCGCAATGCTGGCAGAGGGCTGCGACGGTGTTTGCGTTTTTGTAAACGATACCGTCGATGCCGAAACGATAGACAAGCTCTTTTCTCTCGGTGTCCGCGCCGTCGCGCTTCGCTGTGCGGGCTACAACAACGTAGACGTAAAGCACGCCTACGGCAAGCTTCATATCTTTCACGTCCCCGCCTATTCGCCTTATGCGGTCGCAGAGCACGCAATAGCACTGTTGCTGACCTCAATAAGACGGATACACAAGGCGTATATACGCACGAAGGATTTTAATTTCAGTCTTTCGGGGCTGACCGGCTTCGACCTTCACGGCAAGACCGTCGGCGTTATCGGAACCGGCAGGATCGGCAGAGTTTTTATCGATATCTGCAGGGGCTTCGGAATGAAGGTCTTGGCTTATGACAAATACCCGAGCGAAAACAGCGGAATAGATTACGTTTCGCTCGATACGCTTTTCGAAAAAAGCGATATCATATCGTTGCATTGCCCGCTGACCGAGGAAACGCATCATCTTATCAATGAAAACGCGTTGTCGCGAATGAAAAAGGGCGTAACCCTTATCAACACCTCGCGCGGTGCTCTTATCGATGCCGAGGCTCTGCTTGCAGGGATAAAATCCCGCCATATCGGCGCGGCGTGCCTCGACGTATACGAGGAGGAGGCGGATATTTTCTTCGAGGATTTTTCGGGGCATATCGTGAACGACGATATTCTCGCCCGTCTGATTTCGATGCCGAACGTTATCGTAACCTCGCACCAAGCGTTTTTGACCGAGGAAGCACTTTCCAATATCGCCGAAACCACGGTTATGAATATAAAGAAATTTGCCGAAAAGGGCTATTGCGATAACGAGCTCTGCTACCGTTGCGGCAAAACCGAAAGCTGTAAGGCAAAAAGGCAAAAATGCTTTTAATTTTTACAATATCATAACAAATTCTTAAAGGTTTTAAAATATTCGGGGAGTAGTATTGCGGCAACGGCAGGAAATTAATGCCGTTGACAACTATCACGAAAGGAGATCCAAAATGAAAAACAAAACACTCGCGCTTATCACCGCGGCGCTGATTACCGCCGCAGCACTTGTTCTCACGGCAAGCCTTTCGCTCCTCAATTCCTCGGCTATCGAAGATTCTCTCGTTGTTTCCACCGCAGAGTCGGGCTCAATCGGTCTCGATTCCTTCGAACAGAACGAAGAATTGACCGAGGATAAAACCGCAGAAGACGAGACCGTCGAAGGCGAAATCGCCGAGGACGAAACCGTCGAAGGCGAAATCGCCGAGGACGAAACGGTTGAAGGCGAAATCACCGAGGACGAAACCGTTGAAGAAAAGCCTGTTTACGTTCCCGAAATCGGACCGCTCGGCAACCCCGTATTCCCCGCAAGCCCCGAATACGACGGCTCCGAAATCGTTGAAGGCCACTCCGCACCCACCTATATCGATGACGTTGTCGTAGCAATCTACGAACACGCTACAGGTGAGCTTGTCGGTTACGAAACCTTCAGAGACGATCAGATCTGGAAGGACGTCGAGGAGCTTCACCGCGGCGTTTATACGCTCGGCGACTGCGTTTACGACAACAACGATAAAGACGCCGTTCCGATCTGTATCCCCAACGGCAAGTACCGTGTCGAAGTATACGCTATCTGGTGGGCAGACGACGGCGGTTGCGGCACTTTGTTCTTCGCCTACACCTATGGCACGAACGAGCTTCTCGAAATGTGGAAATGCGGCACGCTCTACTCCGGCGGCCAAGAATTTATCGCATATATCGATGCGCTTATCGCCGATGAAATGGCGGCTATCGAGGCAGGCACGAACACCGTTCCCGCGCTCGAGGAAACCGTAACCTATATTTGCGGCTTCGGCGCAGAAAAGGTCAGCTTCAGCGCTTTCGAATGGACGGGCGACTTCCACAAGACCTTCGAGTCTATGCGCGGCACACCCCGATTCCCCTACCTCGCAACCGAAGAATAATTTTTATAATCTCTCCCTTACAAAAACGAAACCGTCAAGCTTTTCTTGACGGTTTTGTTTTATCAAATCGTAATTTTTCGGTTTGTCCGAAATTTGAAGCCGCGCAACAGTTTTATTAGTCGAGTAACGACACACTTAAGCGGAGGCGCACTAATTTTGAGATAAAATAGGGATTTTCAGCGAATGCTGTAGAACCCTACTGCTTGAGCTGAAAAGCACGATAGAAAAAATCCAATAAATCCTTCCAAGCAACAATCAAGTCGTTGGTAACAGCATCGCGGCGATGAAGCTACAATAATAATCAAGCAGCATCGCGGGAACTAAAAATGGATTTTTTCGGTTTGTCCGAAATTTGAAGCCGTGCAACAGCTAAATTAGTTGAGTAACATTACAGTTAAACGGAGGCGCACAAATTTCGAGATAAAATCGAGATTTTAGGTGCGCGGCTGTAGAATTCTACTGCCCGCACCAAAAAGCGCGATAGAAAAAATCCAATAAATCCTTCCAAGCAACAAACAAGTCGCAGGGAACAGCCTCGCGGCGATAAAGCTACAATAATAATCAAGCAGCATCGCGGGAACCAAAAAGGGATTTTTTCGGTTTATCCGAAATTTGAAGCCGATCATTCGGCGCGTTTTCCGAGGAGATATACCTGCTCCTCTTTGAACGATTTCCAATTACCCTCCATAATCGCGTTACGAATCTTTTCCATAAGCTTGTTATAGAAATAAAGGTTATGAATAACGCAAAGGCGCATACCCAAAAGCTCGCGCGCTTTGAAGAGATGGCGGATATATGCGCGGGTATAGGATTGGCAAACGGGACAATCGCAATTCGGGTCGAGCGGACGCGAATCGAGCATATACTTCTGGTTGTTGAGATTAACGAGACCCTCGCTTGTAAAAAGGTTACCGTGGCGAGCGTTTCTCGAGGGCATTACGCAATCGAAGAAATCGATACCTCTGTCGACAGCCTCCAGAATGTTCACGGGAGTGCCGACACCCATAAGATAACGCGGCTTGTTTTCGGGATAATACGGCAACGCCGCATCGAGAATACGGTACATTTCCTCGGCACTTTCGCCCACCGCAAGACCGCCGACGGCATAACCCGGCAGGTCGAGCTGTGTGATTTCCTTGATATGACGGATACGGATATCCTCATAGACACCGCCCTGACCGATACCGAAAAGCATCTGATCCTTGTTTATCGTTTCGGGAAGCGAATTAAGACGGTCGAGCTCTTCTTTGCAACGGTAGAGCCAGCGAGTCGTGCGGTCTACCGACTGCGAGATGTATTTGTGAGTCGCCACCGAGGAGGGACATTCGTCAAACGCCATTGCGATAGTGGAAGCGAGCTTCGACTGTATCTGCATGCTGACCTCGGGCGACATAAATATCTTCGCGCCGTCCATGTGCGATTGGAAGGTAACGCCTTCCTCTTTTATATTGCGGAGCGTTGCGAGCGAAAACACCTGAAATCCGCCGCTGTCTGTGAGCACGGGCTTATCCCAATTAAAGAATTTATGGATGCCGCCCATCTGATATACAACGTCTTCGCCGGGACGCACGTGGAGATGATAGGTGTTCGAAAGCTCGACCTGACAGCCGATATGCTTTAAATCACCAATCGAAATACCGCCCTTTATCGCGGCACTCGTACCGACGTTCATAAAAACAGGGGTCTGTATGTCGCCGTGTACCGTTTCAAACGTGCCGACGCGTGCGTTTCCGCATTTGTTATGTATTGTAAAGCCCATAATTTTACCTATCGAAATATTTTTCTATTTCCCTTTTGGGAAGCTTTTTTATAAACGGTCTGCCGTGAGGGCAGTAGCGCAGATGAGGATTTTCGGCAAGCATCATAACGACGTTTTCGTCGTCCTCGGGGCGATTCTTCACCCTCGCCTTGAGCGCCGCCTTGCAGGCAACGGTATACAAAGCTCTGTCGCAGCGTTCGGCAAAGGAAAGTCCGTTTCCGTCGGCAAGCGTCCGCGCGAAATCCTCCAATATCGAATTAAGTCCTTTTAAATTACCGAGAGTCGAGGGGACGGTACGCACTATAACGGTGCCCTCGCCGAATTCCTCGAGCTTAAAGCCCTTTTCCTCCAGAAAATCCGCGTTTTCGAGAAGAATGGCGGCCTGCTCTCTGCCGAGAGTTACGGGTACGCCCGCAAGAAGCTCTTGTATATGCAGCTCCTTGTTTTTCGCAAGCTTTTCATAGAGCACACGCTCGTGCGCGGCGTGCTTGTCGATAATAAGAACGTTTTCCTCGGTTTCTACAAATATATACGAATCGTATGCCTGCCCGATAACTCGCCAGGCGGGTTTTGTGTCGGGAACAAGAGTTGCCTGCACGGGAGCGGCTTCGACCGTCTCG
This sequence comes from Clostridia bacterium, assembly GCA_017629895.1. Classification (GTDB taxonomy): domain Bacteria; phylum Bacillota; class Clostridia; order Oscillospirales; family CAG-382; genus Coliplasma. The sequence goes on along the minus strand of JAGBWF010000104.1, from coordinate 22,490 downwards.
GGCTCGGAAGCGTCGCTTCGCTGAGCACTGTCCGAAAAGGTGAAAACGCTCTGCGAATCGAAAATATCGTCCTCGCCGATATCTGCGCGGAAGCTGTCTTTCGGTACCTCGCGCTCTGCCTTGCTCTCCGGCGGGAAAAATTCTATTTCCTTTATTCCGCTTTCTTTTGGCTGAGGTGCCGTAAAGGGTATCTCCTCCGAAGCGAAATCGATTGCCGAGGGCTTGTTTTCCGTTATCTGCTCCTCCGACGAGGTCAAGGGAAGAAGCGTTTCATCCGGTGCCGTTTCGAGAGCGTTTTTAACGACATAGTAGACCGCACGAAAAACGTCGCGCTCGGAGGCAAATTTTATTTCGGTCTTCGCAGGGTGAACGTTGACGTCGGTCAACTCGGGCATAAGGCTTACGAAAAGCACGCAGGCAGGAAATTTTCCACGCGGGATATACGAGCGGAACGCCTCCTCGAGCGCCGCCTGAACGGTTTTGCTCTTGACGTATCTGCCGTTAACGAATACCGTCTGCATTGCACGGCTTCCGCGTACCGAATCGGGCTTCGAAACGTATCCGATTACCGAAACGCCGAGAAGCTCGTATTCTACCTTTATAAGCGTTTTTGCAAACTCGCGACCGAACACCGAATATATCGCAGGGAAAAGCTCGCCGTCTCCTGCAGTTTGGAATTTGCGTTCTCCGTCGGAAATAACGGTGAACGAAATTTCGGGGTGAGAAAGCGCAAGCCTTTCTGCCGCGGCAACGCAGGATGCACCCTCGGTGCCGTCCTTTTTAAGAAATTTCTGACGCGCAGGCGTGTTGTAGAAGATATCGCGCATCGTTATCGAGGTACCGTCGGGACAGCCGACGTCCTCCATAACGATACCGTTTTCGTCGGAGGTAAGGCGCGTGCCTATCTCCTCGCTTCTGTGCTTGGTGATTATCTCCAAGCGCGAAACCGAGCCGATAGCCGCCAGTGCCTCGCCGCGAAATCCGAGCGAGCGGATGCCGTTTATATCGTCTCCGCATTCTATCTTGCTCGTTGCGTGGCGAAGCAGTGCCTTCGGGATATCCTCGCGCAGAAAACCGCTTCCGTCGTCGATTACACGCAAAAGCGCTCTGCCGCCGTTTTTGATCTCGAGCGAGATATTCTTAGCACCTGCATCTATTGAATTTTCAAGCAGTTCCTTTGCGGCGGAGGAAGGTCTTTCCACCACCTCGCCCGCAGCGATAAGATTCGCTGTCTGAGCGTCCAAAACGTTGATAATTCCCAATTAGTCAAGCTCCTTTTTAAGCTCATAGAGAAGCGTTATCGCTTCATAGGGTGTAAGTGTGTTTATATCGACAGAGCGTATTCTGTCAAGCACACGCTGCTCGTTCAATGCCTCGAAGCTGATATTGTCTTCTTCGGCATTCTTTCTGATAACAGGTCTTGCTTCGTTTTCTACGAGTCCCGAAAGCACCTGTTTTGCACGGTTGACAACCGTTTCGGGCACGCCTGCAAGGTGTGCAACCTCAATTCCGTAGCTATCGTCTGCCGCGCCCTTTATTATCTTGCGGAGGAAAACGATATCGTTTCCGCGTTTCTTTGCGGCGATGTTATAGTTCACAACGCCCTCTGTTTCGCCCTCAAGCGCAGTGAGCTCGTGATAGTGCGTTGCAAAAAGCGTTTTCGCACCTATCTTTTTCGCGGTATATTCGACAACCGCACGGGCGATGCTCATACCGTCGTAGGTGCTTGTGCCTCTGCCGATTTCGTCGTATATAATAAAGCTCTGCTTGGTTGCGTTTTTAAGAATATCCGCAACCTCGTTCATTTCGAGCATAAATGTCGAGTTGCCGCTCGCAAGATCGTCGGATGCGCCGACACGGGTGAACACACGGTCAACGATACCTATCCTTGCCTCGCTCGCAGGGACGAAGCAGCCTGCCTGCGCGAGAATTATACAAAGCGCAACCTGTCGCATATACGTCGATTTACCAGCCATATTCGGACCCGTAATAAGCATCAAGCGGTTCGCACCGCAATCGAGCGAGCAATCGTTGGGAACGAAATAGTTGCCCTCGAGGAAGCGTTCGACAACGGGATGTCGGCAGTTTTTGAGAATGATTTTATCCGAACGGTCGATTTCGGGACAAACGTAGCCCTGCTCGCGTGCGATTTCGGCATTCGAGCAATAAACGTCGAGCTCAGCCAACGCGTTTGCAGAGGTTTTGATGCGATCAAGGCGTTCGAGCACGTATTCGCGAAGCTGTACGAAAATTTCGTATTCAAGAGTATAGAGCCTGTCGCGTGCGCCGATAACCTGACTTTCCATTTCCTTAAGCTCGGGGGTTACGAAGCGTTCGCCGTTCGAAAGCGTCTGTCGGCGGATATAGCTTTCGGGTACCTGAGCGAGATTTGTTTTCGAAACCTCGATATAATATCCGAATACGCGGTTATAGCCGACCTTAAGCGTCTTTATTCCGGTTCTTTCGCGCTCGCATTCCTCGATCCGCGCGATCCACGCCTTTCCGTTGGTAACAAGCTCGTACAGCTCGTCAACGGCGGAGTTACAGCCGCGGCGAATGATTCCGCCCTCCTTTAAAACGGCAGAGGGCTCCTCGGCTATGGTTTTTTCTATCGCGTCCGCAACCTCGGTGAGCGGATCTATATCGTTATCTACGCGCTTTAAGGTGCTCGTTCTCGCGCTCGACAGCAGTTCCTTTATCTGCGGGAAGAGCTTTAGCGTTCTTTCGAGCGATTTAAGGTCGCGCGCGTTTGCGGTGCCGTATACCAAACGCGTTGTAAGGCGTTCGATATCGGTAACGCTTTTTAGTATCTCTCGAAGCTCGTCGCGGAGCATTCCGTCGGAATAAAGCTCGCGCACCGCATCGAGCCTTGCTCGGATAGCGCCCTCGTTCACAAGCGGCTTTTCGAGGTGTCTGCGCAAAAGTCTTGCGCCCGCGCTTGTACGGGTGCGGTCCACCGCCCAAAGAAGCGAGCCCTTGCGTTGCTTCTGGCGCATAGATTCCGCGATTTCGAGATTTCTTCGCGATGCGCTGTCTATCCCCATAAATTCATCGCAGGAATAGAAATTTATCTTTTGAAGATAAGAAAGATCGATCTTTTGTGTTCTCTTTATGTAGGCAAGCAGACCGCCGATAGCGCGCAGGGCGTAATCGCTGTTGCTTGCGGGGTTTTCGTTGTAAATTTCCTTTATCGAAGCGACTGCGGATGTGAAGGAAAATTCGGTTTCCGCACCGTTCGAAACGAGTGTATTGAATCGCGCAGTAAAGAGCCCGCTCGTCGCCTTCGGGTAATCCTCGGGCACGATAAGCTCGCTGGGATTGAAAGCCGCCGCCTCGGAAACGATCCTTGCAGGAAGGTTTTCGCCAAGAATCTCGGTCGCGCTTATTTCGCCTGTCGAAACGTCGGCAAAGGCTATTCCGCAGCCGAAATCATCGCAGACAGAAGCACAGATATAGTTGTTCTTCTTTTCGTCGAGATAACCGCCCTCGGTAACCGTGCCGGGAGTGATAATACGCACAACGTCGCGCTTTACCAAGCCCTTTGCTGTCGCAGGGTCCTCCATCTGCTCGCATATCGCAACGCGATACCCGCGCGAAACGAGCTTTGCGATATATCCGTCAACCGCGTGATGAGGCACACCGCACATGGGCGCGCGCTCCTCAAGGCCGCAATCCTTCCCCGTGAGCACCAGATCGAGCTCGCGCGAGGCGGTTTTTGCGTCCTCGAAAAACATTTCGTAGAAGTCGCCGATACGGCACATCAGGATACATTCGGGATGCTCCTGCTTGACCTCCAAATATTGCTTCATAAGCGGCGAAAGGGCCATAAAAACACCTCCGGTGTTTTGAAGTAACAGGTAATAGTGAAGAGTGAAAAGGTTCGGTAGCTTTTTGCAAGCAAAAAGCTACTTTCCCTCAAAATACAACGTATTTTTACAATAAAAATACTATAAAAATCCGCGACATGCGCGTGGATTTTTATACCTATGATGCCCGAAAGTGTGGACAAGCGAAGCGCGCACACACTTTGCGCGAGCGAACGGGCATCCAAAACCGATGAAAACGCTTGCCGTTTTCATCGAGAGCGTAAGCGACCTTAATGACAGCCGCCGCAGGTGGAACAGTCGTGAGTACAATTCGCTGCTTCGGGCTCGATGGTGAAACGAACGGCGTCGTTGATTGCGTTTACGATAAGAGAAAGAGATGCTTCTGCGTCGCGCATTGCGGCGAGAGTTTTGCTTTCTGTGATGTTGTCGTATACCTCACGGAGACGGGCGGAGATGCTTTCGATGAGCGCGGTGTCGCGTTCTGCTTCGGGCTTTCTGCCTTCCTGCTCAAGAATAGCAGCCTGAACGTTGTATTCGTTGATGAGCTTATTGAGCTCCTCGTCTGCGTCGTAAGCCTTCTTTGCTTCGTTGTAAGCCTTGAGCTCCTCGCTTGCCGCGAGCGCTTCCTTGAGAGATTCGATTGCTTTTGTCATTTGTTCGTTCATTTTTTATTTTTCCTTTCGGTTTTTTATATTATTTTTCCGCCGAGCGCGTATGCACCCGCGGTTTCTATCAATACGTTTACAAATTCGCCTGCGGGAATGGGATTATCGAAGGTAACAATCTTATTTTGTGTGCTTCTGCCCACAGGTATTCCGTTTTTGTTAAATCCGTCGGACAGCACGCGAAGGGTTTTACCTATAAATTTATCGTTAAGCGATTGAGCAATATCGTTTTCCATATCCGAAAGCGCTTTGAAGCGGGCGTTCGATATTTCCTTGGGTATCTGCCCCTCCATCTTCGCGGCAACCGTGCCGACGCGGGGTGAGTAGATAAAGGTGTATATCATATCGAAGCCGACAGCCTTTACGAGCGACATCGTATCGTTGAAGTCCTCGTCGGTCTCTGTCGGGAAGCCGCAGATAATATCTGTCGTAAGGCTTATTTCGGGGATTTTTTCCTTTATTTCAAAAGCCTTTTCGAGATATTGCTCGCGTGTATATTTGCGGTTCATCAATTTAAGCACTCTCGTCGAGCCCGACTGCACGGGAAGGTGAAAATGCTTTGCTACGTTTTTGTTTCTGCTTATAACCTCGATAAGCTCGTGCGACGCGTCCTTCGGATGACTCGTCATAAAACGCACGCGGTATTCGCCTTCGAACGATGCACAATCGTTAAGCAGGGTTGCAAAATCGCACCCGCCGTTATAGGAATTTACGTTCTGACCGAGGAGCGTTATATCCTTATAGCCCTGCTCGACAAGCCCCTTTACCTCGGCGATAACGTCCTCTTTTCTGCGCGAGCGCTCGTGCCCTCTTGCAAATGGAACGACGCAATAGGTGCAGAAATTATTACAGCCGTACATTACCGGCACCCAAGCCTTATAGCCGTTTTCGCGGTGGACGGGCATACCCTCGCTTATAACGCCAAATTCGTTATGAGGCTTATCGGTGATAAAGCTGAAGCGCTTTTTCGATCCGAAGGCTGTTTTTATGATCTCGGGGAGCTTGTGGTGCATATCGGTGCCGAAAACGAAATCGACGTAAGGGTAGCTTTTATAAATCTGTTCTCTGCGGTGAGATTGCTGAGCCATACAGCCGCAAAGTCCGATTTTAATGCTTCTGTCGCGCTCTTTTCTGCCCTTGAACTGACCTGCCTCGGAAAGCGCACGGATTTCGGCGTGCTCACGAATAGCACAGGTGTTGATGATTATCATCTGCGCTTCATCGGGGTTATTCGTAATCTCGTAGCCGCAAAGCATAAGCGCACCCATTATACGCTCGCCGTCGTTTTCGTTCTGCTGACAGCCAAATGTTATAACGCACGCCCTTTTGCCCGCCGTTTCGCCTCTTAAAGAGAAGGCTATTTCATATTGACGCTCTATTTCGCTTTGGGGAATAAAAATACCGTTCATTAAAATGCAGTTCCTACGCAAACAAAAATATTATAGAGGGGGCTGTTCTCATCGAAATGCTCGATAACAACCTTGCCCTTCGATGCGGTAGAGTGGATTATTTCGTTGTTGCCGAGATACATTGCGATATGACCCTTGAAGAATATAAGGTCGCCGACCTTTGCTTCGCTGAAGGGGATCTCGCGGAGGTTTTCGCATCTGCTGAAATCGGCATCGCGCCAGATGTGCACGCCGTTGAAGCGGTATGCGTTGAAGCAGAGTCCCGAGCAATCGATACCGTGGTGGGTTCTTCCGCCCCAGCGGTACTGCGTTCCGAGATATTCCTTTGCGGTTTCGACGAACGATGCGCGAAGCTCGTCTTCTGTAAGCGCGCTCTTATCGATAGTCGAAATGGGAGCAACGTGGTTTTTGTGGAGATAATAAATACGCTTGCTGGGAAGCACGGCAAAGCCGTATCTGCCCTCTTTTTCGGAAAATCCGACGTCAACTCTCGAGCCGCGGGGGAGAGTCATCGGCGCCTGATAATAGTTCTTGCCTTCGAAAAGGAGATCGGTAAAGGGGGTTACGGTGATATGATTTGCATCGTGAAGTTTTTCGAAAAGATTGCTCTTTGCCGTCCAGCCGATATATCCGTATTCGGTTTTGATTTTGTAAAAGCTGCCCGAGGAGTCGAGAATTTCGGCTTCCTCGCCATAAAGAATTTCATCGACGTTTTCCGCCATAAGCTCGGGCTCGGAGTAAAGTGCAGCATAGGGAACGCAACAGACCATAACTTTTACCTCATTTTTCATTTTTTGGTTTGAATATATATTTCGTTTTAAGAAAAACTATATTTGAAAGGAGTGTTTGCTTTTGAAGATTTTTAAATTTCTGCTCGGGATCGCCATCGCGCTTTCGCTTACCGTGGGCAAAGCCGATGCAATCAGCGAAAACGAGCGGATAAATTGGTTTTATAAAACGACGGGCGAAAACACGAGACCGGATATTCTCGGCGGAAATCTGCCCGAAGGGATAGAAAACGCGCTGTATATCGGAAAAGAAGGCAGCAAAACCGTTTATCTTACCTTTGATGCGGGTTATTCGAACGAAAACGTCGAAGGTATACTCGACACGCTGAAGAAAAACAATATAAAAGCCGCGTTCTTTATTTTACCCGGAATTATAAAAAACAGTCCGGAAACGGTTATGCGTATGGCAGACGAGGGACATTTGGTTTGCAACCACACTACCACTCATTGCGACGTGTCGAAATTAACCGATATAGAAGATTTCAAGCGCGAGCTTCGTATCGTAGAGGAAAAATATTTCGAGCTTACGGGAAAGCAAATGGAAAAATATTTCCGCCCGCCCGAAGGCGCCTTTTCCGAAAAAACGCTCTCCTTCTGCAAAACGCTCGGGTATACCCCTGTTTTTTGGTCGTTTGCTTATGCCGATTGGGATAACGATCGACAAATGCCGCCCGAAAAGGCAAAGGAGAAGGTTTTATCGCAAATTCACGACGGAGCGGTGCTTCTTTTGCACCCGACAAGCGCAACCAACGCCAAAATATTGGACGAAATCATTTGCGAGCTTCGCGGCAAGGGCTATTCCTTCGGCACGCTCTACGAGCTTGAATCCGAGTTGCGATAAATATTCATATTATTATACCCCAAAACTCATAATAAATCAATAGAAAAAAGGAAGGTTTATCGGCCTTCCTTTTATTTTTATTTCATCGATTGAGCAATATTTATCTTCAGGGTTTTTAAATTCGCAAATACCGCAAACGCAAAACAGAAAACCGCATCAACACCGACAAAAACAATCCATTCGCGCCAGGGAAAATGAAACCACTGAACAGTATTTGACGTCCACAAAAACAAATACTGCCCCAAAACCGAAAGATAAGAACCGATAAACCCGAAAACCACGGCATGTAAAAATATAAATATCCCCTCGCAGAGCAGAAGCTTAAACGTTTCCCTGTTCGACATTCCCATCGATTTCAGGGTTGCAAATTCGCGTTTTCTTGCGTTGATATTTACGATCATACTTGCCATGGCGCCCAAAAGTGCGATGACTGTTAGGATAACCCCTATCGAAATTCCGCTTGTGAGCCGCGGGTCGTCGTATGCGTTGTATACTCCGTCCTCCCAAAAGCCCCACATAAACAGCGAATATATGCTCACGAAAATTATTTGAGCACAGGGCAGAGTAAACGAAACGGCGCGGTATCGCGGCGCGTTGTTATCGAAATTCTGTCCCGCAAGCCTGCCGATACGCCCGAAGAATTTACACATTATCTTTTCGAAAATCCCCTCGGTAAGCGAAACGTTTACGCTGACGTCGGCTTTAAGCGAATTTATAACCGAAAGCCTCGAGAGGCGCAATATAGGCTTATACGCCGCAAACGCGGTAACGAGTACGGCAAGCGAAAACGATGCCACCGACACCCACAAGGGCGAATTGTATTCATAAAACACCGTACCCGTTCGGTCAAGTCCGTAATGCTCGAGGTAAAATTTTATCATCCCCTCGTTCATATATTCGATATGATACACCGAGATCATCTTACCTGCGACAGTGCCTATCGCTCCGCCGATCAAAGCATAGACCGCAGTTTCCGCCGCAATCATCAAAGCCTTGCCGCCGTTTGTCATTCCGACCGTCGAATAAAGCCCCAAAACGTTAACGCGCTCATTGAAGGTTATGGCAAAAACCGAGCGTATAAGCACGATTGCAGCAACCGCAACGGCAAAAACGAGCATCATAAAGGCCATCGCCTCCGCCGCATAGGTAGCGCTGTTTTCATCCAGAGTGCCTATCATCGTAGAAACGAAGCTGCATATAACCGAAAGAAGAGTCGATGCAAGCACTATGCCAAAAAACGTCAAAAACGCGCGCAGCTTAGAGCTCCGTATTGTCGCAAAAGCAAGCTTTAACGTCTTCATCTATCCACCCTCTCGTCCGAAACGATCAATCCGTCCTCTATGCGTATTATTCGGTCGGTTTGGGCGGCGACGTTCATATCGTGGGTTACGATAATTATCGTTTGCCCGTATTTTTCGTTTGCTTGGCGGAAGAGCGTCATTATTTCCTCGGTGTTCTTCGAATCGAGGTTGCCCGTCGGCTCGTCGGCAAGCAGAATAGACGGCTGTGTATATATTGCTCTTGCAATGGCAACGCGCTGCTGTTGACCGCCCGAAAGATAGGGCGGGTAATGAAATTCCTTTTCGAAAATGCCGAGCGTTTTCATCGTTTTTATCAAACGCTCCTCCTCGACCTCTTTGCCGTCGAGCTCGCTCGGGAGAGTTATATTGTCGCGCACGTTCAGCATCGGGATAAGGTTATACGCCTGATAAATAAGCGAAACGGTTCTTCGGCGGTAGAGCGCAAGCTCGCGCTCGCTCATTTCGTGAACGTTCTGACCGTTAACGCAAACGCTTCCGTCCGTGGGGGTATCGACTCCGCCGATAATATGCAGCAGAGTGGATTTTCCGCTTCCCGAGGTACCGACGATCGCGATAAATTCGCCCTTCTCCACCTCGAGTGAAATTCCGTTTAACGCGTGCACCTCACTGTCGAATTTTCCGTAAGTTTTATAAAGACCTGCGACCGATAAAATACTCACAGCATAACCTCCGATTTTTCTTACCTTTATTATAGCACTCATATTTGGCGCAAAGCAAGAAAATCGGCAAAATCTTAACAAAATCTTTACGATTTCTTTACGTTTTCTTTATGAACGTTTTGGATTTATTAGGTTTGGACAAAATCGCGGATTTTATCTATTGCGCTTTTTTCGAGCCGCGATACGTAGGAGCGGGATATCCCCAAAATTCTCGCAACGTCGCGCTGAGCGTAATGCTTCCCGCTTCTTCCGAGCCCGTAACGAAGCATCATTATCTTCCTTTCCCTTTCGTCGAGCACGGTTTTTATTGCTTTCAGTATTTTTTCGAGCTTGATCTTTCTGTCGAGTGAATCGACAATATCGTCGGGAGCGGCGATTATTTCGAGATAAGTAAGCGGATTTCCGTCCTTATCGACGTCCACCGGATCGTTTATCGAGTTCACGAGAGAATGCTTCTTCTGTGCGCGGAAATACATTAATATTTCGTTTTGCAGGCATTTTCCCGCATAGGTCGCAAAGCGCGCCCCTTTTTCATAATTAAAGCTGTCGATCGCCTTTATAAGTCCGACCGTGCCGACCGAGATAAGATCGTCCTGATCGGGCGCCGTGGTATAGTATTTTTTCACAATATGCGCGACAAGCCGCAGGTTGTGCTCGATAAGCTTGTTCCTTGCAACAGGGTCTCCGCTGTGCGCCCGTGCGAAAAGGTTATATTCCTCATCCTTCGAGAGCGGAGGCGGAAAGGAATGTGTATCGGAGGTACGGAGAAGCAGGCAATAGCATTTCGAAACGAGATTCAAAAGAAAAGACAACAAAAAAATCACCTCCCGAAAATATATGCGCCACTCTCGGCAAATATTTGCTCTAAACTATGGAAAATCGGTTTGCTTTTTGATATAATGCAGATATATCGAAAACGAGGTGTTGTTTATGGAACAGTGGCACAAGGAGATAATTGCATATCAGATCTATCCTAAAAGCTTTCTCGATACCAATAGAGACGGTATCGGCGACATAAGGGGAATTATAAGCAAGCTCGATTATTTAAAGGAGCTTGGCATAAACACGGTTTGGCTTTCGCCCTGCTATCCCTCGCCCGGCGACGACAACGGGTACGATATTTCGGATTACCGAGGAATCGCTTCGGAATACGGCACGGTCGAGGAATTCAAGGAAATGCTCGACGGTATGCACTCGCGCGGGATTCGTCTTTTGATGGATCTGGTGGTCAACCATACCTCCGACGAGCACGAATGGTTTGTCGAATCGCGCAAGAGCCGCGACAACCCCTACCGCGATTATTATATCTGGCGCGATCCCGTCGACGGACACGAGCCGAACGAATGGGTTGCCGCATTCGGCGGAAGCGCTTGGGAATACGATGAAGCGACGGGACAGTATTACCTGCATCTTTTCTCGAAAAAGCAGCCGGATCTTAATTGGGAAAACCCGATCGTCCGCCAAGAGATCGCAGATATGATAAATTATTGGCTCGATATGGGCGTCGACGGCTTCCGTTGCGACGTTATAAACAACATTTCTAAGGATTTTACCCGCGCCTATGCAGGCGGAAACGGCCCGAGACTTCACGAATATCTCCACGAGCTACACGTCCGCGCCTTCGGTCCGCACAAGGCGTATACCGTCGGCGAAACATGGGGCGTTACCCCCGCGCAAGCGCTTGAATTAACGGGTGAAAAGCGCGGCGAGCTCACAACGACCTTCCAGTTCGAGCATCTTTTGCTCGGCAGAGTCGGCGGCGATAAATTCATTCCCGAGCCTGTTGACAGACACGCGTTTGTCGATATTCTCGCAAAATGGGAATACGGCTTGAAGGACGACAGCTACCCCGTTCTCGTTATGGAAAACCACGATCAGCCGCGTGCTCTTTCGCGCTTCGGCGACAGAGAAAAATACCCCTTCGAAAGCGCAACGATGCTCGCAATGCTTCTTTACGGTATGCGCGGAATCCCCTTTATTTATCAGGGGCAGGAGCTGGGCTTGCACGACCCGACCTTTAATTCGATGGACGAATACCGCGATATAGAAACGATCAACGCATATAACGAGCTCAAAGCAAGCGGTAAGTTCACCGAGCAAGAGCTTCTCGCGAAGATGCAATTCGGCTCACGCGATTGCGGACGCACTCCGATTCCCTGGACGACCGACAAAAACGGCGGTTTTACAAGCGGTACGCCCTGGATAAAGACTCAGATCGACAAGGGCTATACCGTGGAAGAGCAGGAGCGCGACGAAAAATCGGTGCTCAATTTCTACCGCAGGCTGTTAAAGCTCCGCAAATCGATCCCTGCGCTTTCCGACGGCGAATTCGAGCTGCTTCTTAACGAAAGCAATATAAGCGTTTACACCCGCAAATCAGAAAGCGAAACGATTTACGTCGTTTCCAATTTCGACGAAAACGAACGCCCGATGCCCGAATTCATTCCCGCCGATTGCGAGGTAATACTTAATAACTACGAAACCGTTTCCGAAACCTTAAAGCCTTATCAGTCGGTTTGGTTCAAAAAGTAAATACAAAAACGGCATCTTCCGCAAAGAAGATGCCGTTTGTTTTTGTTTTTCGCTATGCGCCGTTCAGACGGCGTTTGCCTTTTTGTTTTTTTGTAACGTCAGGCAGGATGAACGGATGCAGACTGCGGCAACGGAGATACGGCTGTAGAATCCTACTGCCTTTATCGACGTTGATGCGGCATGCGCCGTTCAGACGGCGTTAGAGTACGAACTGCGCGCCCTTTTCGATCATTATATTTCTAACTTCCGCGCCGTTGATATCGCGGGGAAGAACGTTTCTGTCGAGAGCAAGTGCCGCGCCGATACCTGCCGCCTCACCCGATGCGCGACAGGAGTGCTGCACGCGGAGCGAGCTCTGCGCAAGAAATTCTGCGCCGAGGCAACGGCCGGTGATATAAAGGTTGTCGATGCCCTTGACAACGAGCGAACGGTAAGGAATTTCGTACCAGGGCTTGCCGTCGTCAACGGGAGCAAGATTGCCCTCGAAATGAAGGGTTTTGCCGTGGATGTCAACGGGATAGTTCGACTGGCAGAACATATCGTCGAACTTAACGCGACGGAGAAGGTCGGATGCGGAAAGCACGTATTCGGTTTCGATATTGCGGCTTTCGCGGATGCCTACCATCGAAGCGATTTCTGCAAGATATGCGTTTTCGAAGCCCTTGAAATACTTCTTATAGAACTTAAGCTGACGGATTATGCGCTGCTTACCCTGAATCTGAGTCTTGGTAAGATGCTCGGGATCGGTGCCGTCGACGTCATCGAAAAATTCGGGGTTGTTGAAGGCGATCGCGTTATCTCTGCCTGCGACCATAAAGCCCTGCCAATAGTTCTTATCATCGTCGATAAGGTCGCCGTTTGCGATAGCTTCGTCAAAAATATCGGCGAAGGTCCAATGGCTGCCTGCGCATACCGCAACGTAAAGATTATCCTTGCCGTCGTAGCTTGCGCCAGAATTCTTACCCGTTTTTTCGATAGTTTCGAGAATGAAGTTGCCGAACGCGTGGATATCTACGTTCGCAACGAGGTAACGAAGCGAGATAGGCTGGTTTTTGCCGGTTTCGGGGTTGCCCTTGGTGTAGCCTGCGCCTGCGCGAACGCAAACGTCGCCGTCGCCGGTGCCGTCGATAAAGATCTTGCCCTTGATAAGACCGAGACCGTTCTTGTTTGCAACAACGATAGCTTCGAGCTTGCCGTCGTTTACGATAGTTTCTGCGATAAAGGTGTGAAGAAGGATTCTTACGCCCGATTCATCGCACATCGTTTCGAGAACCGATTTGAGCACGAGCGGATCAAAGTTCGCACCGTTATTATATTCTGCGCCAAGCTCGCGGAGCTTATCGCGCACGATAGCGGAAATATACGAGCACTGAGGGTTTTCGGGAATATGGGTGTGCATTATCGGAAGAACGAGGCCGTTTGTAGCGGTGCCGCCGAGCGAGCCGAACTGCTCTACGATAAGTACGTCCTTACCCATATCTGCTGCCGCCTTTGCGGCAAATGCGCCTGCTGTACCGCCGCCGCAAACAACGATTTCGGCTTCGGCAAACACGGGAAGTTTGGAATAGTCCATTTTGTTTCTCCTTTTTGCAAAAAGAATTTTATTTGTTTATCATAGCGAGGAACTCCTCCTCGTTTATAATCCGAATACCGAGAGTTTGCGCCTTTGCAAGCTTACTGCCGGCATCTGCGCCGCAAAGCAGATAGCTCGTTTTTTTCGACACCGAGCCGCTTGCGCTTCCGCCGTGAAGACGTATAAGCGCTTCCGCCTCCTGACGCTTTAAGCTCGGGAGTGTGCCCGTAACGACGATCGTTTTGCCGGCAAGCGCGTTGCCGAGCGGTTGTTCCTTGCTTTCGACCGAAACGCCCGCATCTATCAAGCGCAAAACGAGCACCCTTGCGTGCTCACCCTTAAAGAAGCGAACCACCGATTCTGCAGATTCAGCGCCGATATCGTCGATTGTCAGAAGCTCCTCGACGGTCGCGCTCATAAGAGCATTGACGTTACCGAAGCGCGCGGATAGCGTTTGCGCCGCCTTTTCGCCGATATGCCTTATACCGAGCCCGCAAAGAAGCCTTTCAAGACCTGCCTGCTTGCTTTTTTCGATAGCATCGATAATATTCTGCGCGCTCTTTTCGCCCAATCTGTCGAGCGAGGCGATATCCTCTTTTTTGAGATAGTAAAGATCCGCCGCGCTTTTGATAAGACCGTTTGCTATAAACTGTTCTACCACACTTTCACCCAGATTGTCAATATTCATTGCAGAACGCGATACAAAATGTATTATACTTCTGCTTAATTGCGCGGGACAGTCGGGGTTTATACAGCGCACCGCCGCCTCTCCCTCCTCGCGCACAACCGGTGCGTTGCAGGAAGGACAGTGCTTAGGCATTTCGAAGGGGATTGCGGTCTGCGGTCTTTTTTCGGTTACGACCGAAATGATTTCGGGAATTATATCACCCGCCTTGCGAAGACGGACGGTATCGCCGATACGCACGTCGCGCTCGCGGATGAAATCGATATTGTGAAGCGTCGCAAAGGAAACCGTGCTTCCCGCAAGATGCACGGGGACAAGCACCGCGCGCGGAGTAAGCACGCCGGTCCTGCCGACCTGAATGTCGATATCGGTAAGCTCTGTTTCGGCTATTTCGGCGGGATATTTAAAGGCAACTGCCCATCGGGGCGCCGCCGCCGTACTGCCGAGCCGCTCGCGGATAGCAAGCGAATCGACCTTTATAACCGCGCCGTCGATATCATAGGCAAGCGCAGAACGGGCTTCGCCTATCTCGCGCACTGCGGATATAACCTCTTCTGCGGTTTTGCACACCCTTCCGCCGTCCGAAACGGTAAAGCCGAGAGAGGTAAGATAGGAAAGCGACTCCGAATGTCTTTCGGGCATTTCGGAGGCAAGCTGAAGATTGAAAACGAATATCTGCAAGCCGCGTTCGGCGCAGATTTTCGAATCGAGCTGACGAAGCGAGCCTGCAGCCGCGTTGCGCGGATTGGCAAAGGTCTTTTTACCCATCGACTCGCACTTTTCGTTAAGCCTTGCAAACACTCTGCGTGGCATATAAACCTCGCCGCGAACGATAATCTGCCCCTCTCCGCCGTTTAATTTAAGCGGAACCGTCTTTATGGTTTTTATGTTTTCGGTAACGTCCTCGCCGAAAATACCGTCGCCGCGGGTCAAGCCGCGAACCAAGCGTCCGTCGATATATTCGAGCGATACCGAAAGACCGTCGAATTTCTTTTCGACCGTAAACTCGGCTTCGGGATATTCGGCTTTTATTTTTTCGATAAACTCGCGGATTTCGTCCTCGGTAAAGACCTTATCGAAGGAGTCCATCGGTACGGCGTGGCGTACCTCCTCGAACCTTTCGGCAACCCTGCCGCCGACTCGCTGTGTGGGCGAATTGGGGTTCGCAAGCTCGGGATACTCGCGCTCGAGCACGACCAGACGCTGAAAAAGCGCATCGTATTCCTCGTCCTGAATTATCGGGGAATCGAGCTCATAATAAAGCCTTGAATGATATTCGAGCTGCTCCTCGAGAGAGCGCATTTCGAGCTCTATCTCTTTTATTTCTTTCGGCATACGATAGCCACCCAATCGTTCTTTTCTTTTAATTCCTCTACCTCGAAACCGTTTGCCTCGAGCGCATCGAGCACGAATTCCTTTCTCGGAGAGATAATGCCGGAGCAAACCATTCTGCCGTTTTCATTAAGACAGGAATCGAAAAGCGGAAGCATATCGCTTATTATATCCGCAACGATGTTCGCAAGGATTATACCGTATTTTTTATCCGCAAAATAGCCCCAGAGCGATTCGTCGGAAAGCACGTTTCCGCAATATACCGCCATCGTTTCCTTCGAAACACCGTTCTTTTCGGCATTTTCCTCGGCAATTCTCGTTGCAACCATATCTATATCGACCGCATCGACGTGCGTAGCACCGAGCAGTGCCGCGCCGATACCGAGAATACCGCTGCCGCAACCCATATCGAGCACGTCGGCACCCTCAACGGAAAGCTTTTCGAGTGCCTCGAGGCAAAGCGCGGTGGTTTCGTGTCTGCCCGTACCGAACGAGGATGCGGGGTCGATTTCGATAACGATTCTACCCTTTCCCTCTTCCTTTTCCCACGAGGGAACGACAAGGAATTTTTCGCCGATGGGAAGCGGATGGAAATACTGCTTCCAGTTGTTTTCCCAATCCTTTTCATCGGTTACCGAAAGCTCGGTTTCAAGGCTTCCGAGCCATTCCTCGCCCGTTGCTCGAAGCCTTTCTATGCCTGCGAGCACGCCCTCTAACTGAAGCTGGCCCTGCTCGTTTTCGGCAAGATATACGCGCACGAGAACGTCGCCGTCCTCGCGGAGTAAGCCCTCCTCGACGTAATCGACGGGAACGTATTTATTTTCGAGCAGCTCCGCAAGATCGCGCGGGTCCTCTACCGAAAAGCAGGTAATGCCCTCGTTGAAAAGCACGCCCGAAACGACCTCGCTTCCTGCGGTGGTGGTGTGAATTGTAATTTCGTTGAATTTCATAGCTTTTTATCCGTCCGTTGCGGACGCATCCTCCCAGATAGGTATTGCCTCCCCCAAATATTCCGGCTCGGGCTTGAATATCGCCTCGAGGACGTATTTGGGCCTTGCGGCTATTTCTCTTAAATCGTTCATTGGGTTTCTTCCGAACCTGCCGGTATCACAATCGACTCCGTAGGCATCGAGCCCGAGCGCTTTTGCGATAAACACGGCGCGCGAAAGATGAAAGCCCTGCGTTACTATTATAACGCGTTTCGCTTTAAAAATTTCTTTGGCACGGTACATAGTATCGTAGGTATCAAAGCCCGCGTGGTCGGTGAAGACCGCGCTTTTATCTATCCCGCGGGAAACCATATACTCCTTCATCGCGCCGACCTCGTTATAATCGGCACGCGAATGGTCGCCGCTTAACAGCAATCTCTCGGATGCGTTTTTCAAATAAAGCTCCGCACCGCAAAGAGTACGCTCATAAAGCAGGTTCGACATAGTGCCGTCGGGCTTTACCCCTGCACCGAGCACGATTATACAATCGATATCTCCGAGCTCGACAGCCTCCTCGAAGCTGACAACGTTCTGCTTCGCCGAGGCTATAACTATAATATTGCACAGCGCGACCGCAAAAACCGCAAGCAGAAAGCAGACAAGCAATATCAACGCCGTTATTTTTATGTATCTACGCTTTGTTTTGCCTGATTTTTTCTCTTTCATAGGTCATTTTCATTACAACCGCATCGTCGGACTGCGTGCCCGCCGATTCGCAGATTATCGTAGGCGAAACACCGAGCGAAACGATAGCCTCCGCCAAGGGCTCAAAGCTCGGGCCGTATACGCTGTCCTCGAAGGTGAGGTGCTTTTTTTCGCCCATTTCGGTATACATTATTTTCGAAAAATGGCAGTGCAGATTTTCGGCGTATTCTGCGCCGAGCGCTTCGGAAATGCGGTCAAAAACGCGCTTATAATCGTCGGCGGTATAGAAACAACCCCTCTCGCGCGCGTTCAGATGCCCAAAATCGACAACGGGCGCAAAGCAATCGGAAATTTTGCAAAGCGTCAATACCTCGTCGAGCGTGCCGAGCTGGTTTATCTTGCCCATCGTTTCGATGCCGACGCGAGTCTTATATCCGTAGCTCTGCATCATTTCGGCGGTGCCGACGAGCGTTTCGGTTGCATATTCCATCGCGGTTTCGCGGCTTATCTTTGCGCAAGAGCCGCAATGCACGACCATTATATCCGCTCCGAGAAGCTCGCTGACCTCCGCGCTTCTTTGGATATACCCGATGCTGTTCAGTCTTTTTTCCTTTTCCACCGAGGAAAGCGATATAAAATAGGGTGCGTGGAACGACATTTTTATACCGTGCTCGCGCGCCTTTGCGCCGACGGCGAGAAACATATCACTGCTTCCCGTAATGCCGTTGCCTGCCTCGTATTCATAGGCCTCCAAGCCAAGCTCGCGAACAAAGCGCGGTGCCTGCAGAGTAGACCTCAGTCCTGCCGCGCGGAAGCTTTCCGAGTTTCCGCCCGGTCCGAATTTTGCAGCCATTTTTTATCTCCTTCCCTGTTTTCTTATCTTTGCGAGAGCGTTTTTGGGGTTGAGCCAATCGAGCTTTTTTACAAACGGACGCTCGAAAAAGCGCTTGAATTTGAAAAATCGGCTCTCCGATGCCTGTATCGGCTTAACGATTGCGAACCTTATCCCTGCGCGGTGCGCGGCAAGGCAATCGGTGAAAATCTGGTCGCCGACGGCAAGCACCTGCTCCTTCGCAAGCCCGAAATGCTCGATGCACTTTCTCACGCCCTTGGGCGAGGGCTTGCCCGCCTTGCAGACGTAGAAAAGTCCGAGGCTTTCGTTGAACATCGCAACGCGAGGGCCCTTGTTATTGGAAACAAACGCCATTTTTATCCCCGCGGAACGCAGTGCCGAAAAATATTCCTTCATTTTTTCTGTCGGACGCTCTATCTCGTAGGGTGCTACCGTGTTGTCGATATCGAACACCACTCCGCTTACCCCGAGCTCCTTGAGCGCCTCGGGCGTTATCGTATATACGTCGCAAAACGCCATATCGGGACGAAAGAAAGAAAACAACATCCAAAATCTCCGTTTTTATACGTTCGTGAGCCCTTTCGGGTTGCCGAAAAGGCTTATTTATCTAATCTTGCGTATGAAATCGAAAGCGGAGGAAGCTTTACGTTTCCGCAACCGTTTTCGATAATCATTTCCCCTTCGGTATCGCCCGAAAGGATATATCTGCCGTCGGCAAGACCGTAGGTGTATTTTACCTCTGCCTCACCCTCGCCGGCGTTAACGAGAAGCACTATACGCTCACCGTCGTTGCGC
Source organism: Clostridia bacterium (assembly GCA_017629895.1). GTDB lineage: Bacteria > Bacillota > Clostridia > Oscillospirales > CAG-382 > Coliplasma. The sequence continues at coordinate 3,575 of JAGBWF010000104.1, read as the reverse complement.
TCCCAATGCTCCGAAAATACGGCGCTGTGCTCGACAAGACCGCCGTAAGCCTCCTTGCAGCGAGTCGTGCGGAGTATCGGCTGATCGTCTTCGAATTCGGGCGAGCGCAGAAGCCTGCCGTTATACATATAAGAGCCGACGCGCACTCTTTCGTGAACGCACTTTTTATAGAAATCCTTATGCTTCATCTGCATATAAAGGTCGGGCGCGTTCCAGCCGAGCTGTTCGCCGAAGGTAAAGGACTGCGCGATATTTATACGCTGACCCTCGTCATCGTCATAGGGCATATAGCGGTAATTTCTGCCGAACATCGAAACGTAGCCCGAATATACCGCAACGAATGCGGGCACCTGACGGTTATGCACCCAAAGCCAAGTGAGATAAGCCTGCATACGTTTCATAAAGGGGTCTGCCGTGCATTCTGTGGTAAGCGCGCTACCCTCGGGGCGAACACGGTTGACGTGGTCGAGAAGGTTATTGTAGCCCTCTACCCACCAGGTACCGCCGCCTGCACGGTGCGAATGGTTTCTGTCCTCGCACATTTTGGGAGCCGCCGCCGCGATCTGATCCATATAAACGGCGTTTACACCGACCTCATTGAGAAGCTTATTTACAAGATAGGTAACCTTTTCCTGCCAGCAGGCAGTCGAGGGGCACATTATGGAATGGCGAACGGGGCTTCCGTCTGCCTCTTTTGAATTATAGGTTTCGATAAAGGGGGTTCCGTTTCTGTCCTTGGTGCAGTTGGGCTTTGCCTTTTCCGACCATTCCCAATCCTCCATGCCTCTGTCCTTGGTATCCCAAAGACGCGCATTGATATAGGGCATTACCCTTACGCCGTTTTCCTGCAATCTCTTTACACCGCTGTAAAATGCAGGCTTAGCGGGGAAATAATGGGGATAATCGTTATCGTAGGGGATTTCGAACCAATCGTAAAGATGAATGGGACTTTTATAGCCGAGGTCCTCGTTTGCCTTAAGCACGTCCTCGACGTATTGCTCGTCCTCCTTCATTCGAACGATCCACCAATGGTTTTCCTGCTTCATCCAATCGGGGCTGTCTTTTCTGCCGTTTTCGTCGGTATCGGGCTTCCATACGGCATTGCTGAGGAAAAATTCGCGATAAAGAAGTGCCGCATCGTACCAATTGCCGTCGAATATCTCCCAAACGCACACACCGCAAAGAGTCTGGGTGTTGCAGGGCGAATTTATATCGGTAAGCGGAAGCTTGCCGCAAAGGGTGAAGAATTTTTCATCCTTTTTCTTTTCGAAAAATATCTTTTTATATGCGGGAGAAGCGTCGTGAAGACCGTAATATATACCCCTTCTGTTCTTCTTGCTCCAGAATGCCATAAACTGCATACTTGCGCCATAGGAGGGATAGTCCTGACAGGAACGGCATTCATCGGTGCCCTGCCAAAGCTCGCCGGGACCGTTGGGCGACATAAACCAGATATCCTTCTTCGCATCGAAGGAAAGGGTGGGATAATCGCAGGAATAAAGCGAATATTCGCCGTTGCCGCTGATAAGGCTTACCGACCATTCGATACGGTTGCCCGCGGTGTGCGCGCAGAGAATTACCGTTACGTTTTTGAGCACTTTCGATGCGGAAAGCAGAAAAACGGTATCGTCTCCTGCCTTTTCGAATGCGACACTGCCCCAGCCCTCATTCGAGGAAACGGTTATCATATCGTCGCTTGCAAGCGCACGCGCGGTGAGAGTGAAAAGAGGACGCTCGTTTGTAAGAAAATTCATTTTTGCTTTTCTGTCGCGGATCGAATAAAGCGCTATGCCTTCTTTTTTAAGCGAAACGTTGCAAAGCATTTCGCCTGCTTTAATAGGTACGAGTTGGTTCGTTTTCATTTTTCTTCTCTCCTTTTCAGTCGGTTTTGGCGATAACAAACGGTACCACGCCCCGCGCAATATTGCCGCGAAGAATATCGGCGCAAGCCGTTATCGTCGCACCCGTCGTGCAAACGTCGTCCACCAAAAGAATTTTATTGTATTTTACCTCGGTATCAAAGTCCTCACGGATTTTGAATCGGTTTTTCATATTTTTATAACGCTCTGCCCTGCCGAGAAGCTTTTGCTCGCTTCCGCCGACGCGTTCAAGCGGATAGATAAGCTCTATCCCATAAAGCCTCGACAGCGATTTCGCCAAAAGCTCGGATTGGTCGTAGCCGTATCGCCGCTTGTTTCTTCTCAATCGCGGCACAAACGCCACGGCATCGTAGCTTTTCGGATTAATGCCGCTCGAGCGCACTACAAGCTCCGCCAAAAAATCGGCAACGCGTGAATCCGCCTTGGTTTTGTGCGCATAGATCAGCTTTTGCGCCGTCCTGCCCTTATAAAAGAAGGCAAAGCGCAATCCGGAATTGCCGCCGCATTCGCACAGCGACGGAAGCTTTCCGCACTTTCTGCAGGGTGAAATAAGAAGCCTTTGAAGCTCGCCTATACACTCGGCGCAAAACGGAAGCTCGTTATAGCAAATATTGTATTTACAAAGCGCGCAATTAAGCGGAGAAAAAATATCGGTTTTCATATAAGCTCCAGAATATGAGCAAGCGCGGTATGCCTTACGGGGATACGGTCGTTGCCCACCATCACCGACAAGGACCTGCTCGAGCCGACTATAACCACCATATCCTTTGCGCGCGTTACAGCCGTATAAAGCAGATTTCGCGTCATAAGCGGAAACGGTGCATCGAACGAGGGAATAACGACGATTCGGTATTCACTACCCTGACTTTTATGCGCGGTTACCGCAAAGGCGTGCTCGAGCTCGTCGAGCTGTGAAAAATCGTAATCGGTGATCCTGCCCTCGAAATCGACCGTCATGGTTTCGCCGCGGGTATCTATTTCGACTATTCTGCCGACGTCGCCGTTGAAAATACCGCTTCCCGATTCGGCTCCTCGCTTCCATTCGAGGTCATAGTCGTTCTTTATCTGCATAACCTTATCGCCCTCGCGGAAAAGCACACTGCCGTATTTTTTCTCGGTCTTTTTCGGGCTTTTGGGATTGAGCACGGATTGGAAAAGCGCGTTGAGCTCATAGGTGCCGAGCGCGCCCTTTCGGGTGCAGGAGATCACCTGTATATCCTCGAGCGGATCGGCGTTATACCGTTTGGGAAGGCGTTTTGCCACAAAATCGACGATAAGCGATTTGATTTCCTCCGAGGATTGCTTTTCGACGAAGAAGAAATCGTTATCGCGCGAGTTGATTATCGGCATTTCACCGCGGTTTATCGCGTGGGCGTTCACAACGATAAGGCTTTGCTCTGCCTGACGGAAGATTTTATCGAGCCTTACAACGTTGAAACGGTTTGATTTTATAATATCGTTAAGACAGTTGCCGGGGCCTACGGGCGGAAGCTGATCGGGGTCGCCGATCAAGATAAGATAGCTTCCGAGCTTTACCGCCTTCAAAAGCGCGCACATAAGATTGGTGTCGACCATCGACATCTCGTCGATAATTATAACCTTTTGCGCAAGCGGGTTTTCCTCGTCGCGCTGGAAATGATGATGGCCGTTGTCCGAAACGCTTGCCTCGAGCAGACGGTGTATGGTTTTTGCCTC
>JAGBWF010000103.1 GCA_017629895.1 Clostridia bacterium | reverse complement strand
ATGCTTTATCGAGCTTGCCCGTAACGGTAAGAAATTTCGTTCCGTTCGATTTCGGAATTACCTCAGACGCAAGATACCAATCCTCGCCGTTTTCCGAAAGCGCAAGCTTTAACCTTTCGGGGAGCTCTATTGCCCAATCTCCGAAATCGAGAAATCTTACGCTGAACGAGGAAACTGCAGAAATATGACCGAAATCATAAAATACGCTTCTGCCGCCGCCTGCAGTGAAATGGAACCATTTGCCGTTATAGCAATAATCGTTGGTTGTAACCTCACCGTCGGTCAAAAGTCCGAGCGATTCAAGCGAATTTCCGTTCGACGTATTCTGGTAACCTATATAAGTATCGGAGGTTATCTCCTGCGTTTTACCGAGAATAAGATTCTGCGTAGTATTATAATCGCTTCCCTGCGTCCAATAGGAAGGGACAGTCGTTGTTGCGAAATCAAATTCACCGTACATCGCTTCGGGAATCTTCTTTTCGTTCGTATTCGCATAAACGCATATTTCCTCGAACCACGCATATCCATCGCGCTCCGAAACGGTAAAGCGAATATAGCGTGCTTTTACGCATTTATCAAGCGAAAGGCGGTATTCATAGTTTTCCTGAACGCCTTCGATTCCGTAGCTTCTTCCTACGGTAGTATAGCTTTTACCGTCGGTACTGACTGCAAAATCGATATAATACGGCAACACAACGTTCGTGATTTCACGGTTGAATGCGAACAGCGAGAACGCGTATATATCGTCGCGCAGGCTTCCGAGATCGAGGACGATTTCAAAGCCATTATCGCTGTCGAAGCCAACCCATACCTCGCGTTCGAAGGCGGATCCGGGCACACTGCCGTCGGTGAGGGCAGATTCGTTTTCCGGAGTACGTGGGTCAAGCTTGCCGTCCTTTACGGTATAACCGCATTTTTCGGCGATATTCACACTGCCGAGGGCACTGTTGAACGCCTTTCCCGAAGCGACAGCTTCGATATTTTGCTGAAGCTGTTTTTCGGTAAGAGCGGTTGTTAAATAGGCGTTTTCGAGCTCTGTTTGAGCCTTTTCGGCATACTTGGGGATAGAGGAATATACGAATACCTCGTCGATAAACACCCAAGCCGACTTTTTCTTAACTTCGAATTTAACGTATCTCGCAGATAGCTCGGTTCCGAGCTCGAGAACGGCACGCTGAACCGTTCCTGACGCGAAGTCAGGGAAAGTCATATTGCCGAGCGGCTTCCAGTTTTCAGAATCGTCGGAAACCATAACGCTCGCGCCCGTAGGCATATTTATGCCCGCGTCGTTCACGCTGAGATACGAAAGCTCGAATTTATTGAGCTGTTTTCCGTCTTCGCCGAGATCGACGACAATTTCGAAATTAGAGTTCAAACCGCAGAATACACCCGACGTATATCCTGCAGATTTGTCGAAAACGCCGTCGGTAAGCTCGGAATTATAGGTATCCTCGTAATTGCTTGCGGGTGCGGGGGATATGGTATAAAGCTTGCCGAGACTTACAACGTTAGGAATCTCGACGAGCTCGGGCTCTTCTTCCTCGTCAACGATTTCATAGGTGCCGAAATAATGGCGCGCTATAAGAAGGTAGTCGTACTGGTCGATACGTCCGTCCTCGTTAACGTCTGCTGCATCCAAATCATCGCCTGTCAAGGTGTACGTGTCGAAATAATGGCGTTTGACAAGTACGTAATCGTATTGATTTATCACTCCGTCGTCGTTTACGTCGCCGAGAAGCACTTTGTCTGTATCGGAGCAGGCTGTGATCGGCGAAAGTAAAACAACGGCAAAAAGAAGAAACGCAATTACTCTTTTAAACATTTACTTCCCTCTCGTTTATCCCAAATCGGGAGTGTCGAAGAAATTTACAATAGGTTCATCGGTACCGTGAAGCTCAAATACAACGATTTCGTTATCGCCTTCCTTGAGAATAGGTGCGGGAACGTAGAGTGTTTTTTGAGGGCCTGCGTCGGTCCAATATCTGCCGATATTGAAGCCGTTTACCTTTATGAAGCCCTTATGGAAATTATCGAGTCTTATAAAGGTATCGCAGGGTGTTCCCTGAATATTGAGATTGCCGCGGAAGAAGGCGGGCTTTTTATTTTCGGTATCAACGGCATTGTAGCAGACGCTTGTTATATCGTCCATTGTGAGAGGATACATCGTCCAGCCGAAGAGATACTGCTGTCCGAGTCGAGCGGAACGAACAAGACCCTTTTCGTTATCCGCCATTTCGGTACCGTAGTTCACTCTACCCATATTTTCGATAAGAATATCGATTTTTACCTTTTCGCCGCGATTGCATTTAATGATAAGTTCATCGTCAACACGATCGCGTTCCTTTAAGCCTCTGTATTCGCCGTTGACGAACACTAACGCTCTGTCGCGTACCGGCTCAATAATAAGCGGTGCTTCTATCGGATAGTCTATTTCGGTTGTATAGAATGTAAAGCCGAAATCCGCACCGAGCTCTTCCATTGTTTTGGGGTGTGAGCTCTTTACGGGAGAGGAAAGTCTGTCGAGATTATCGAACAAAATCGCCTGCTCGGTAAGTCTTAAATCGCCGTATGCCTTTTTGGGAGTGTTTGTAACAGTGATTTCGGGAAGATTCTTGAAATACTTTTCGGCAACGGCACGGACTTCGAAAAAGCGCTTTGTGAGGTCTCCCGCCTCGGTAAGTGCAGCATCATAATCGTAGCTCGTTGTTTGGGGGTCGTATTTTTCAAACTTGTTTGCACCGTTATTGAACGCAAAATTGGTGCCGCCGCAGAACATATAAAAATTCACGTTGCCGCCGTCGCCGAGCATACCGTCTACGGTTTCGGCTACGTCATCGGGCTCGCGTCTGTGGTGAGGTCCGTACCAGGTATCAAACCAGCCCTCCCAGAATTCAGAGCACATTACGGGCTCTCTTTCGGGAGTATAGTTACGTATGAAATCGAAATAGGTCTTCCAGCCCGAGCCGAAGTTGCCCGTTTTGAGCAAGCCGTCTACCGTGCCTCCTCCAAAGAAGAAATCGGAGGGACCGTCCGAGGTGAAAAGAAGGCAATCAATACCGCTCTTTTTATAATAATCCGCAAGATAGCGTATGTATTCGTGATCGTTACCGAAAGAGCCGTATTCGTTTTCAACCTGCATCATTATAATGTTTCCGCCGTTTGTTATAAGACGGGGACGAACGATTTCGAACACCTTATCGAGATAGCGAGTTTCGTATTTAAGAAATTCCTCGTCCATACAGCGAATGTGCATATTTCTATGCGTGAGGAGCCAAGAAGGTATTCCGCCGTAATCCCATTCGGCACAGATATAAGGGCCGGGACGGATGATGCAAAGAAGACCGAGCTCGTTTGCAAGATCGATAAAGCGGCCGAGATCGAGTATTCCGGTAAAATCGAATTGGCCCTCTTTACGCTCGTGAAGATTCCAACATATATAGGTTTCGACGGTATTGAAGCCGCACTGCTTGAGCTTCAAAAGTCTGTCGTGCCAATATTCGGGAACGGTTCGAAAATAATGAATCGAACCGGAAAGTATCTGTATCGGCTCACCGTTGAGAAGAAACTGTTCTTGCTTATAGCTGAATTCACCCATGTTACACCTCTGTATTAACTGTAAGATTAGACTTTTTTATTATTTGATATTTTTCGAAATACCTTTCCTCTGCGGGAATCCAGATATTTTCGAAGTTTTTTGCGTTTTCTTCGCCGTTGCGTGCGATTATACGCCTTTTTTGTTCCTCGGCAGAAACGTCGAAGAAAATTATAAGGTCTGCATAATCGCCAAGGTCATCGTGAGCGCTGTACGTGCCCTCGATAACGATAAAATCGGGATTTTCGATTTTTACGTATTTTTCGATTTTTTGCGTTTTGCAATCAAAGATACCGTATTCAAAGGATCTGTTGCTTCTTAGGTTTGACACAACCTCTTTTTTGAACCGCTCTATATCGAAATTTCCGCTGTATTCACTCATTGATAGCTTTCCGTCTTTATTACGCGGACGGAAGAAATCGTCGGTATGGATAACGGTTTCGCCGAGTGAAGCAGCAAAGGTAGTTTTACCCGAAGCGCATCTGCCGTCTATTGCGACGACAAACGGCTTTTTCTGGCTTTCGCTCAACCCTTTGTTTATCAATTCGATTGCTTTATTTATACTGCCAATCATCTTTTTGCCGACACTATATTTTTGATATTTTCGAGCACCGAATAGGGAATCTGCATATTTCCCTGCCCGATGCCTATTTCGATATGCGGCTTCATCCTTGCATGGAAATCGGTGCCTCCGCATATCTCCAAGCCAAGCTCCTTTGCGAGCTCTTGGAAATAGTCCTGCATTTCGGGAGTATATTCGTTATAATATCCCTCGATACCGGAGAGCCCTGCTTCCTTTAACGAAAGAAGGAAACCTCTGAGCTCTTTATCGTCAAGCCTTATAAGATGCGGATGAGCAACGAAAGCAACACCGCCTATCGAATTTATAAGCTCGACCGCTTCCTTAGCCGTGAGCGCCTGTGTGCCGTCATAGGCAGGTCTTCCGTTTGCGAGGTACTTTTCAAAGCCCTCCTTGACACTTGCGACGTATCCCTTTTCCATAAGAATTCTTGCAAAATGCGCCCTGCCGATAAGACCCGAGGGGGCGATTGCAAGCGCTTCGTCCATCGTTACGTCGAAGCCTAATTTTTGGAGATTTTCGCAGGTGTTTATTGTTCTCTGCCATCTTACTGCATTTATCTTTTTGAGCGCTTCGCACAAAATCTCGCTTTTGTGGTCGATATAAAAGCCGAGAATATGCGTTTCTGTTGCAGACTGTACCGAAAATTCGATTGCAGGTACGATTTCGACGCCGTATTCCTTCCCTGCTTCGATTGCTTCATCGATTCCTGCGACGGTATCGTGATCGGAAAGTGCGATAGCAGAAACCCCGCGCGATGCGGCGTGCTTTACAAGCTCTCTCGGCGTCATAGAGCCGTCGGAGCAATTTGAATGTGTATGAAGATCGATGGTTTTCATTATTCCTCGTCTTTTCTGACGTGTATTCCCTTCAAGCGCATAAAGTGGTTAGAAAGTCTGATTTCCTTATCGCTCGGGGGCACCGTATCGAAAAAGTGGTTATATCCGTAGGTGTCCTTGTAGACAGCCTTTTGCTCGGTGCCATCTGTCCAGCGAATGATAACCTTATCGCCGGAATCGAGAATACACTCGTCTACAAGATAGCTCATATACCGTATACCTCGGTGAATTTATTTTCGAGATATTCGACGAACACGTCGGGATCAAATTCGCCGCAAACCATATTGAAGAGCTCGGTCGGATCGTAGAGACAGCCGAATTTCCAGATCTTTTCACGCAGCCAATCGTTGATAGCGGTAAGCTTGCCGCTGTTGATCGCCGCTTCGACGTCTACGTCCTTTTTCATTTCGTTGAGAAGCTGTGCACCGTATGCCGAGCCGAGCGCATAGGACGGGAAATAGCCGATATTTGCATTCGACCAGTGCGAATCCTGAAGCACGCCGTTCTTATCGTCGGGAACGTCGATTCCGAGATATTCTTTATAAAGTCTGTTCCATTCGCTCGGGAGGTCTTTTGCACAGATTTCGCCCGACATCATTTTCTTTTCAAGCTCATAGCGTACCATCACGTGCAGCGCATAGGTAAGCTCGTCGGCTTCGGTTCTGATAAGCGAGGGCTCGGATCGGTTGATCATTCGGTAGAAATTGTCCTCGGTAACACCGCCGAGCTGTTCGGGAAATTCGTTTTTAAGGAACGGAAGTATAAGATTACAGAAGGGCTTGCTTCTGCCGATTATATTTTCATAGAATCTCGATTGACTTTCGTGGATCGCCATCGAAACGCCGCCCTCGAGAGAGGTACGGAAAAGCTCGGGCATTGAATTGAGCTCGTAGAGTGCGTGTCCGCATTCGTGGACGACACTGTAAAGCGAGCTTGCGAGGTTATCCTCATAGTAGTGAGTGGTAATGCGAACGTCCTTGGAGGTGAAATTGATAGTAAAAGGATGCTCGGTTTCGCCGACACCGAAATGCTTTCTGTCGATATCCATAACGTCAACGAGATATTCGGTGAATTTCATCTGCTGTGCTTTGGGATATTCGAGATGCAGAACCGAATCGTCTATTTGCTTTGCCGCACCGACGCGAGCGATAAGCGGAACGAGCTTTGCGCGAAGCGCTTCGAAGAATTTATCGCATTTTTCCTTTGTAAGACCACGCTCGTATTTATTGAGGCAGACGTCATAGGGGTCCTTATCGGGATCGGTATATGCGGCGAACTTCTTTAAAGTATCGAAGGTCTTCTGCAAATAGGGCTCGAAGGAGGCAAAATCGTTGTTTTCCTTCGCCTTGTGCCAGACGGCAGAGGATTCGGTGAGATGGATTTCGAAATCCACCATTTCCTGCATAGGAATCTTTCGGGTTTCGTCGTATTCGCGGTAAAGCTCGGTTACCTTTTTACGATCGATCTCGGAAAGCGAATCGAGGCTCGCGTTAAGCGTTTCGAGCGCCTCGATAAAGGCGGGTGCGGTAATAAGCTCATAGGACATACGCGAAATTTCGCCGAGAGTCAGCGCGCGTATTTCGACGCTTCCTTCGGGTGCGACGGTATCGCCGTCATAATAAAGTATACCTGCCGCGTGATTGAGCGCAGAGTTTGTATTTTCAAATGCTTCGATTTGCTTTAAAGCTTCATTTACAGTCATAGTTAACTCCTTATACCTTGATTTTTTGCCAAACACCGCTTACAAAACGATGCATAGAGAAGGCAAGTCTCATATATTGGTCGGTCAACAGGCTTATCCAAGCACCGAACAGACCGAGTCCGACCGGATAGCAGAATATATACGCCGTTAAAGGACGAACTATACCGATACAAATTGCAGACGTAAGGGCAACGAATTTAGTATCGCCCGCTCCGCGCAGTGCACCGTTATATATAACCTGAGATATCTGGCCCGGTGCGCACAGTGCAATATAATAGGTTAGTATTCTGCCGTTTTTAATAACGTAATCGTAGTATTGGTCCGTCGGGTCTGCAAACAGCTTTACCATCCAGCCGCCCGCGAACAGCATAAGCAGTATCAGGACGAAGGACAGCAGAACGCCGATTCTCTGACCTGCCTTAGCGTAGAGAGTTGCAAGATCGGGGCGCTGTTTACCGAGATTCTGACCGATAAGCGCGCTTGCCGCAACGCTGAGTCCGTCGCCGCAGGCAAACGAAACGGTTATTATGTTCATCGCGATAATATGCGTGCCGTATTCGGCAGTACCCAAATCCGCAACAAGCTTTGCGTATATAAAGAAGCCGATACGCATAAACAGCTGCTCGGTTCCCGCACCGAGTGCAACCTTACCGAGCGTTGCGAGAAGGTGCGCCTTCCAGCGAAGCATACCCTTAAAGCAGAATTTCAAATACCTTCCCTTTCGGATTATCGAATAAAAGCTCATAGAGAAGGATGCAATATTACCGATAAGCGTTGCAATCGCCGCGCCCTTTACACCAAGCTCGGGAATGATTCCGATTCCGTTGATAACGACACCGTTTATAAGCAATGCGTTGAAGGTAATATTGGTTACGTTCGCAACGATATTCGTTGTCATCGATATTTTCGTATTACCGCTTGCGCGCTGTGCGGCGTTGATGATCATACCGAAGGAGGTAAACATCAAGCCGATCATCGTAATACGGAAATAGGTAAGCGCATATTCAAGCGTATCCTCGTTTGCGCCCGCAAATGTAAGCAACGGCTCCGCAACGATAACGGCAGTACCGCAAAGCACTATCGCAAGGAGTGCAACCAAGCCGAGAGACTGGTTGAGCGATTCGTTTGCGCCCTCCTGATCTCCTTGCCCCTTTCTTCGCGAAACCACGGTTGTAACCGCGATCGACAGCGCAAAAAAGACGGCATAGAATATCATTCGCGGCTGTGTCGTAAGTCCGACCGCCGCAACGGCATCGATACCCTGCCCCGAAACCATGATCGTATCGAATATGTTTACCATACTCATCAAAAACGATTCGAGCATTGCGGGCCAGGCGAATTTGAGAAAGGATTTATAAAGTTGTTTTGTGTTGGGCAATTCACCGCAGGAGCTTATCCTGCGCGACATTCCCGAAACGGTGTATAAATTTGAAATTTTCATTATGAATGATACAGCTTTTTTGTTTGATAAGTAGGCTCACAGGTAAGATTGATGCCGAGCTTTTTCAAAAGACGCTCGTCGACCTGCGAGAGAAGGACAGAGGAATGCATTTCACAGCCCGAAAGCTTTTTGATCTGATCGAGTGCGAGTCTTGCGTTTTTATCGGTAACTGCGCAAACCGAAAGTGCGATAAGGATTTCATCGGTATGCAATCGGGGGTTATTGTTACCGAGATGCTGTGTTTTAAGCTCCTGTATAGGCTCTATAACCTCGGGCGAGATAAGATAGATATCGTCGTCGATTTCCGCGAGCGCCTTTAACGCGTTAAGAAGCATTGCGCTCGAGGCTCCCAAAAGCTCGCTCGTTTTGCCGGTTATGATCCTTCCGTCGTCAAGCTCTATCGCGGCGGCAGGGCCATTCGTTTCCTCTGCGCGTTTATTTGCGGCGGCGGCTACAGCACGGTCGTCCTGCGTTATTCCGCATTGGCTCATAAGAATTTCAATCTTGCGGACCGAGTCCTCCTCGCCAATTCCCTTACGCTGCTGGCAAAGAGCGCCGTAATAGCGTCTTATTATCTCCTGCAAAGCTGCATTACGGCAGGCTTCATCGTCGCATATCGCATTACCTGCCATATTAACGCCCATATCGGTCGGGGATTTATAGGGAGATTCGCCGTAAATTCTTTGAAATATTGCACGCAAGACAGGAAAAATCTCCACGTCGCGATTATAGTTGACGGTCTGCACGCCGTATGCTTCGAGATGGAAGGGGTCTATACAGTTCAGGTCATCAAGATCGGCGGTTGCCGCTTCGTATGCTATATTCACGGGGTGATTAAGCGGAAGGTTCCAGATCGGGAAGGTTTCGAACTTCGCATAGCCCGCTTTTACGCCGCGCTTGTGCTCGTGATAGAGCTGCGAAAGGCAGGTCGCCATTTTACCGCTTCCCGCTCCCGGTGCAGTCATAACGACAAGACGTCTCGTTGTCTGTATAAAATCGTTTCTTCCGTAGCCGTCATCGCTTACGATAAGCTTTACGTTGGAGGGATATCCCTCGATGCGATAATGCTTATAGGTCGTTATACCGAGCTTTTCGAGGCGCTTTTCGAAAGCAACCACGGCGGGCTGGGAATTATACTGTGTAAGCACAACGCTGCCGACGTACAAGCCGCATCCGCGGAAGGCGTCGATAAGGCGCAATACGTCCTGATCGTAGGTTATGCCGAGCTCGCCGCGAACCTTGTTTTTTTCGATATCGATGCTGCTTATTACCATTACGATTTCAGCCTCGTCCTTAAGCGCCGTAAGCATATCGATCTTAATACTCGGCTTGAAGCCGGGAAGCACCCTCGACGCGTGATAATCGTCGAAAAGCTTGCCGCCGAATTCGAGATAAAGCTTACCGCCGAATTCATCGATCCTTTCTCTTATATGACGTGTCTGAAGCTCCACGTATTTTTGACAGTCAAAAGCGATTTTCTTCATTTTACGACCTCTTCGCTATTAATATTTAGATATTCGGGCAGCTCGAAAAGCGAATCGATCACCCTTCTGCCCGTTTTTTGCAACGTAGTTTTATTCTGATGTCCGTATGAAACGAGAAGACAGTCTGCACCGACGAGGGATGCTGTTTCGCAATCGTGAACAAGATCACCTATGAACAGACATTTTTCCTTCGGAATCGAATTATTAATTATATAATCTCTGGTCCGTTCGGCTTTACTGCCCGCATAGAGATCCGATGAAGCGATTACCTCTTCGAAATAAACGTCTATACCGGTCTTTTCAAGCATCGGAATTATGCGATCACGCTTGCTTGAGGAATATATATACTGCTTAATGCCGTTTTTGTTCAAAAGCTTCAAAATCGTTTTTGCGCCGTTTGCAAGCGGATTTTTAGGCATAAAGCTTTCGCAGTATGAATTGAACTCTGCCGCAATGCCGTCCATCGATTCCTTCGACATATCCAAAACGCGTTCATAGAATTTGATTATCGGAACGTCGATATAATCGCAATACTGCTCGAACGTAATTTTATTCAGTTTTCTTGCACCGAGCATTGCGTTAACCGCATCAAACGCAACGTGCGCATCATCGAGCAACGTTCCGTTCCAATCCCAGAAAATATATTCATACAGCATAATAGTACCTCGATAGTAATAGTATCACAAAGAAAAATAGTTTTCAACAGTTTTTTCTTATATAATATATATTTTTTAATAAACGGCAAGAAAAAACGCCCTCTCGACGAGGGCGTTCTTTTGATTATTTTTGCTTGAGTGCTCTTTCGAGCCAGATAGTGCCGATTTCGAATGCGTCGTAGAAATTCTTCTTTTCGCACTGCTTAACGATCTTTTCGTTGAAGGAGATATCCTCATCGGTATTCTGGATCTGAACGAGAACCTTTGTAGCAACTTCGAGGTTGCCGATTTTTTTAGTTTCAAGTATGTTCATAAAGAGAATATACTTTTCATCGGGCTGTCCATAGAAAATGAATCTGCCCTGACGAACCAGGGGTTTGCCCTTATACATAAGTGTCTTCATTTATAGGGTTCAACCTTTCTTCTTACCGTCCGTATTGATGAAGTCCTCTACAAGAGTGCGCAGAAGCTCATCACGGTCAATTTTGGATATGATCGCACGGGAATTATTATAATTGGTGATATAAGTGGGATCCTCCGAGATGATATAGCCGACGATTTGGTTGAGCGGGTTATATCCCTTTTCAACAAGTGCATCGTAAACCATCTGAAGCTTATCGCGCATTGCCTCTTTATTCTGTTCCTTTATCGGAAACATAAGAGTTTTTTGCTTGTTATCGACCGATTTTGTATTCTTATCCTGCATTTTCAACCCTCCTTGACCCAAGTTTTAGGATAACGGTTTAATTATTATACAACAAACTTTTGTTCATTGCAAGTATTTTTTGTATTTTTATGTTTTCGCGCGGTTTATTTACGAGCGAAGAACGATTCCCTGCTCTCTTTCGAGCTTCTTGAGTATCTTCTTAACGCCTGCATCGGCTTCTTCGTCCGTCATAGTTTTATCTGCAAGACGGAATACAAGGCGAACGGCAACGCTCTTTTTGCCTTCTTCTACACCCTTACCACGATAAACGTCGAATACGAAAGCATCCTCGAGCGATTTACCTGCATAGGACTTGATATCCTTAATAAGCTTGCCGACCTCTGCATCCTTATCACAAATAAGTGCAAGGTCTCTTTCCATTGCGGGATATACGGGAAGCGGAATATAGCCGCGCTCGTTCTTTACGGAAGCAAGAAGCTTTTCGGTCGAAACGATTGCCGCGCAAGCTCCGCGGGGGATATCGTAATTTTCGCATACGAGAGGATGAACCTCACCGATAACGGCAACCTCTGTATTACCCACAACAACCTTTGCACATCTGCCGGGGTGGAAGGAAGGATCGTCGGTTACGGCAATATATTCACGAGCGGAGATATTGAGTCGGGTGAACAGCGCCTCTGCGTCTGCCTTAAGCTCATAGAAGCCGCCGCAATCTGCGGTAAAGGCGAAGCAAAGCGATTTGGTTTCTTTCGAAAGGTCGCCGTCGCGGTGGTAGAGAGTCATAATTTCGGACATCTTACACTTTTCTACCTTGCGGTTGACGTTTCTCGAAAGCACCTCGAGCATCGAGGGGAGCGGATGAGTACGCATTACCGAGGTATCCTCGCCGAGAGGATTGATAAGACGGATAAAGTTACGAAGCTCGCTATCCTCGGGAACGTTTATCTTATCAAGCGATTTGGGCGAAACGAACGAGTAGGTGCAGGATTCGCAGTAGCCCAAGCCTGCCATTGCATCGTTAATTGCGTAACGGAATGCCTCGTGTGCGGTTCTGCCGCCAAGATCAGCCGCGCCCTTGAACATAGTGGGCTCGATCTTATCGAAGCCGTAGAGTCTTACTACCTCTTCGGCGATATCTGCGGTATTGATAATATCGCTTCTGTAGGGAGGAACGATAAGTCCGCCCTTGCCGTCGGAAACAAGCTCTACCGATGCAAGAAGTCTGTCCATTTCCTCATCATTGATATCGGTGCCGAGAAGCGCGTTGATTCTCACTCTGTCATAGGGAACAACTCTTTCGGAGATATCTGCGTTATTGATATCGATCACGCCCTCGAGCACGTCGCCGCAGGCAAGAAGGTTTACAAGCTCGCACGCTCTGTCTACAGCAGGAAGTGTATTCACAGCAGGAAGTCCCTTTTCGAATTTAGCGGAGCTTTCGGTACGCAAGCCGACAGCCTTGGAGGTCTTACGGATATTTTCACGCGCAAAGTTAGCGCTTTCAAATACAACGGTAACCGTATTTTCGGTGATTTCGGAATTTTCGCCGCCCATTACGCCTGCAAGCGCAACAGCTCGAGAGCCGTCTGCGATAACAAGCATTTCGGGGGTGAGCTTTCTCGTTACGCCGTCGAGAGTAACGATTTCCTCGCCCTCGTTTGCATTACGAACGTTGATCTCGCGGCTCTTGATGTATTCATAGTCGAACGCGTGCATAGGCTGACCGTATTCGAGCATTACGAAGTTCGTGATATCAACGATATTGTTGATAGGTCTGACGCCTGCCGCACGGAGCTTTGCACGGAGCCACAACGGAGAAGGTGCGATTTTTACGTTCTTGACAACTCTCGCGGTATATCTCGGACAGAGCTCGGTATTATGAACCTTAACATCGATATAATCGGATGCCTTTTCATCGCCCACGGTAGCAACCTTGGGTTCGGGAAGGGTTGTTTTGGTACCGAAGGTAGCCGCCGCTTCACGCGCGATACCCATATAGGAAAGACAGTCGGGGCGGTTGAAGGTGAGCTCGAATTCAACGACGGTATCGTTTATTTTGCAAACGTCGCGGATATCGTCGCCGAGGTTGCATTCCTCTTCAAGAATGAATATACCGTCCTCGATAGCATAGGGGAAATCGTTAACGGAAAGACCGAGCTCGGAAAGCGAGCAGAGCATGCCCTGCGAAACAACGCCGCGGAGCTTGCCGTTTTTGATAACCTTACCGCCGGGGAGCTTTGCTCCGTCGAGGCATACGGGGATAACGTCGCCCGCCTTTACGTTCTGTGCGCCGGTTACTATCTGGAGCTTTTCTTCTCTGCCGACGTCGATTTGGCATACGATAAGATGGTCGGAATCGGGATGAGGTTCGGTTGACATAATTTTACCAACCACAACGTTTTCGATATCGCTGCCGAGAACCTTATAGCCCTCAACCTTCGTACCCGTCATGGTCATGGCGTCGCAGAAGGTCTTGATATCCTCGGGTATGTTTACATAATCTTTAAGCCAATTAAGTGATACTTCCATTTTCTTTGTTCCTCCCGTTGATTAAAATTGCTAGAGGAAGCGTGCATCGTTTTCATAGAGCAGACGGAGATCGTCGATGCCCGCCATTACCATTGCAACACGCTCTACGCCCATACCGAACGCAAAGCCGGTATATACGTCGGGATCGATACCGCCCGCGCGGAGAACGTTGGGATGCACCATACCCGAGCCGAGAATTTCCATCCAGCCTTCGCCCTTGCAAAGACGGCAGCCCTTACCGCCGCAGACGAAGCAGGATACGTCTACCTCCGCCGAGGGCTCGGTAAACGGGAAGTTATGAGGACGGAAGCGGGTTTTGGTTT
>JAGBWF010000102.1 GCA_017629895.1 Clostridia bacterium | reverse complement strand
GTCCTGTACTTTTCTTCCTTGGCTTTTCTGAATTTCTTTATGGCGTTGCCGCTTTCGGATATCTTTTTCTCGATATCCTCTTTGAGCTCTTCGAGTTGTTTGGTGATATTATTGATTTTTTCTTCATCATCACTCTGCTCGGACACAAGCTCGCCGAGAAGCTGCTCGAGATCGAAATATTGCTTCATATCGGTGAATATTTCGGTTTCGTTGAAATCGGTCAGCGCTTTGCAGGCATCGACTACGTCAAACGGATTGCGTTTGTCGATATAATCGAAGCCGAGAGTATCGGAATCGAGCATAAGCACTGCACGCCATTCGGTTCTGCCGCAGGTGAGCTGCTCGAGCGTGGGGAGCGCGTTATCGAGGCTCCTGAGAGCCGTAACGTCCTCGCGCCAGGGGCAGATCGCGCAGTTTTGGTTGTTGGAAATGATATCCAACAAATGCGAATGCTCGTTTTGCAATTTTTCGAGAAAAGCATTACTGCAAATTAATACCGTAAACAACCGTATCACCTCCTTGGGTATTTCCCGCGGAGAGTGCCCCGCGGGAAACAGAGATAAAATAGTTAGTTTTCATTAGTTGAAGAGATCGTCCTTATCGGTGTGGTCGCACAAACGGAAGGATTCCTTGGTTACGTCGAGCTCGTCGATCTTTTCGATGACCTTCTTACGAATAACCTTGAACGCGCGGTTGTTCTTTGA
The DNA here is from genome assembly GCA_017629895.1 of Clostridia bacterium. GTDB lineage: Bacteria > Bacillota > Clostridia > Oscillospirales > CAG-382 > Coliplasma. The sequence continues at coordinate 7,097 of JAGBWF010000102.1, read as the reverse complement.
TTCCTCCTCGAGATTGCTGTAGAGGCATCTGCAGGCTTCGTAGTTATCGTAGAGCATATCGTACTGCTCCTTAAGGCTCAATGCGATCAACGCTTCGGTGTCGTCCTTGCTCGAGAATCGGCTGATTTCGGTGATGAGGATCTCGATAACCGCATCGACCATAATTTCGAGCTCTGCGGCATCCTTCTTGGGAAGCGAGCGCCAATAGAGAAGAGGAATTTCGAATATCGAGGTCTTCTTGCCCTCGAGAGCTGCGAGCTTGTCCTTTACGAGCGCCTCGGTGTACTTTTCGCACTCTGCACATTCGCCGTTATTGGCGGTGCTGCAGATAACGGTTTCGTTTTCGTTGAACATAACCGTTCTGTCGAGCGCGCCGAGCTTTCTTGCAAACGAGGTCTTTTCGTAAGGAGTGCTTGCGGTAAATTCCCTGTTTCTCTTAGCGTCTACGTGGGTATGTATGGAGTGAACCGCGTATCTGTCGAAATAGAGCGAGTCGAGAATTTCGAAGAGACGGTCGCACTTGGTATGGTTCGAAACGGTGAACTTCTTGGTGCCGTTGCCGCCGTCGAGATATTCGTATACGAACTTCTTCGTATCGTGCGGGGAGGTATAGTTCTTTTCGATGATGCCGAAGATAAGGCCGTATATCAAAGCCTTATGGATGCGCTTCATAAGAACTCTCTGGTATCCCTGAGGATCGATTTCGGGCATTACCGAGATAGAGTTCCAGCGCTTATCGATATGGGGAGTGATAACGGGGTTAAGGCGGTTATCGGGGCCGATCTTCTGCATATAGTTCTGATATGCGGTGAAGTATACGCCGACCATTCCGACGTCGGTTGCAACGTTGTCCTCTGCGGTGAGGAAGGCATCGGGCTTTGCGGGGTCGCGCATGGGCGGGCACATCTTATGAAGCTCCATGGGGGTAAGACCGTAGATCGATCTGAAGAAGTGGAGCTCGTACTTCGAAACGGTGTTCGATGCGAAATCCTTCTTGTTGAAGAGGCGGTCGGGCATCTTCATGCCGTCGCCCTCCTCCATCTGTGCGTTGAAGGACATTGCGTCGATCTTGCGGTCCTCGTCGAAGGACTTGCGGACAAGGCTGGGGGAAGCGAGGTTGAAGCCCTTATCGATAATATCCTCGAGATAAGCGTTTCTGGTGATTTCGGAATTGCCGTCGTTGATAATATCCTCTGCTTCGTTGGGGTTGTATGCCGCCTTGCACATTGCGGCGATCTGACATTCTCTGCCGCAGGCACGGACGATATCCATATCGAGACCGGGGCAGGCGTTTTCGACGATATTCTTATAGCTTTCGACAAGCACGCTTTCGAATACGTCCTTGATTTCGGCATCCGCAAAGGCGTCGCTGCGGCGGATATCGTGGCTCTTGCCGTTTTCCTTGAGCGCGAAGTAGATATCGGCGAAGAGCTCGCGCTCCTGCTCGGAGCCACTCGAGGGCTTCTTCTGCTCGCGGACGAGGCATTTAAGATATTCGGGCTTGCTGAAGAGGTTGTAGATGCAGTCGCCTCTGTCGAAGGAGATCTTGGTTTCGATAGTCTTCTTGCGCTTTTCGAGACCGGTAACTTTTTTCTGGAAGGTGTCGTAGAACTCCTCGAACTGATTTATCATACGGCTGACGTATGCCTTCGCACAGTTGCAGATGTGATAGCGAAGCATATACATATAGGAGGTATGGATAGTGTTAGCGAACTGCTCGAGAAGTCTGTTTGCCTTGTTCTTGAGCGAGGTTGAAACGTTTTCCTTATCTATTGCGGAGCACATTTCCTCGAGGCTTGTTTCCTCGTCGCCCGAAATGCCGAGCTTTGTTTTGACCTGGAACTGTGCGACGTTTCTTTGACCTGTTTTGGTGTTAAGAGCACCGAGCTTGACAACGTCGATAGCGTTTTTGAAGGAGTCCTCGTTGATTTCCTGATTCTTGGTTTCATTTTCGAGCTGGAACATAAGCTCGTAGAGGAAATAACGCATTGCGTTGGGGTGGAGTGCCTTTCCGTCTATCGAAAGGAAGTATTCGAGAGAATAGGGCTCGGATTTCTTGTTTATCTTGTTGGGGCTGTTGAAGGAACGGTCGATAAAGGAGGAAACAATCTTTCTGATATCCTTTTCGTTAACGTATGCGAGGAACTGATCGATAGCATTGAAGCGGTCGCCGAAGGTGAAGTCATCGTTTGCGGCGGTCTTTCTCGAATGCTCGAATACGTTCTTGGGAGTAGAGCCGTATTCGTCCTCAAGCGACGCGTTAGAGGATTCCTCGTAAAGCTGTACGCAGTGCGAAAGCATTTCGAGAATAAAGTGCTCGACAGCTGCGACCTTTGCATTTGCTTCGTCGGAGCCGGTTTCTGCAACCGCGCCGCCCTCTTCATCGGGCAGCTCGAGTGTGCCGGTTTCGCGTGCGAGCTGAAGTGCAACCTTGTGCTTTTCGTTTTTCGGGTCGATAAACTTCGCACGGAGCATTTTGGAGAACTCTTCGTCGCCGGTCTTTACGCTTGTAACGTAAAGCTCGCCTCTTACAGGCTCTTTATCGCTGTTGCCTGCCTTGAATTCGGCTTCTTTATTGCGGTATTCGGCATCGTACGCAAGCCAGCTTTCCGAAAGCATCTTCTTGATATCGCTTTCGTTTGTCTGCGCTGCGGAATGACCGATGATCTGCTCCTCGATCCATTCGTAAGCGACGTAATCGCGGATTTCCTTATAGGGATATCTTACGATAGAAGCGCCCGCGCCGCCGAAGCGGTTACGCGAAAGCTTTTTCTCATCGAGGAATTCCTTGTGGATATTGTCCTCTGCGCTGGAAGCACGCACGCTCATCGCGCCGATGCTCTGCTCGTAGATACTGTGAGCCATATAGGATTTATACTGACCGAGCGAAGCCATTGCGCCGTTGCCCGAGTCAACACGCTCGAAGAGGAAGCAGAAATCAAACGGCGAGCTCGTAAGACGGTCAACACCGCCTGCGGAGTTGGGTACGTCAACGTGCAGATCAAGATAACGGTTGAGCTCGGGAACCGATTCGAAGAAGGGACGCATCATAAACGCGTTTATCTCCTTAAGCGTTGCATAACCGTTACGCTGGAGGCTGAGCTCCTCGCTGGAGGAGGGCTTGAAGCTGTTGAGCACGTCGGGCATCATAAGGAAGCCGCGGATAACAGCCGCCGAATCGGGATAGTTTTTAGCGAGATAGTTGCGGATAAGCATACCGACTATCATCGCGATACCCGAGCCGGTACCGCCCGCTACCGTCGAAACGATAGCGACCTTTATCGGCTGCTTCTTGTCGGAGCCGTCCTTTAAGTAGAGCTCGTCGATGGAATTATAAAGAGCCTTTATACGACCGGTTCTTATCGTTGCGTTGAGCGCAAGACGCGAGATAGCGCGGACCTGACCTGCGCCCTCGGAAACCGATTTGCTGTTGATGATCATATTGTTGGGGAACCATTCGGTGCGCGCGTCGTCGTCCTGAACGAGATAATCGCGGATGGTTCTCTGAGACGAGGTCTGGATAGGGGTTATATAAACTCCGTCATCGGAATTTTTAAGGCTTCCGACGTCGGTATCCAAGGTTACGAATCTTGCTCTGTCGAGATTATCTCCGCTTGCCTTTGCAAGATCGACGACCTCGCGAACGATATCCGAGCCGATACCGCCTACGCCCACGTAAAGAGTGGCAATAACTTCATTGCCCTGTAAATTTTCCTTGTTAGACATATTTATTTTACTCCTTGAATGAATTTAATCTTTTCTGTTTGTGAATACGTTTGCGGAACGGTTCTGGTTGCCGTCCTGCCAGCCGATATAGCCATCAACTACGGGATCGCTTTCGATAGTAAGGTTTGAAATGCTGTTGGCTTTGCTGTCAACCTCAAGCTTGAAGCTCATATCACCGCGCTTGAACACGTTTTTGAGCCAAGAGTTTTTGAACCAACGCCAATGAGTTTTACAGTCCGCCTTGAAAATGAAGCTTTGATTATTGTTTCTGCTGTATTGAACCTTGAATGTGGATTTCTTTTTCGGGAAGAAGGTGAAGGTATTGACGCCTATTACGAGATATACGATTTTGGGCTTTACAGGGAAGCCGAGGAGGACAACAAGAAGGATCAATGCCGCGGCAATGATAATCACCCATTTCCAGAAGAAGAAGGAATAGGATTGTTCACTAACCGTGAATTTGAAGTCATCCCAGCCGGAGATTCTGTTCGAAAATCTGTCGGTAACCGTAACGGTTGCCTTGCCCTTATATACGTCGACCGCGGGGGCTGTGAAGTTGCCCGCGTCGTCTCTGCCGATATGTACGTTAATTGCCGATTCGCCGTGCAATCTTTCGAGTCTGTACACGATATTCTGATTGGGATCGTCGAATTCAAGCACGACCTCCGCGCCGTCGAGCTGATCGTCTGTCAGAGGGTTGCCTGCTATCGAAAGATCCAATCTGATCGGCTTCCACTGATCGCTTTCGGGAAGGCTGTACCATTCGTGCTTCTGCTCGACGGTTGCTTCGACCTTTAGCTCTTCAGTGCGCGAGGTGATTTTTATCTTGCTCCAGTCGATATCTATCGAATCGAGACTTCTGAGATAGTATTTTTCGAGATATTGTGCCCAGATATCGAATTTAACGTCATCACCGGGGGTAAAGGTAACCTTATCGCCGTTTTTGAGGTCGATCTCCTTGCCGCCGCCGAAAAGACCGGGGTAGGTTGCCGTGCCGTTGATCTGCACGTTGCCGCCGAGCAGCTTATGCGTCGAAACGTCCTCGCCTGTTTTGGCGTCGATTATCTTGACCTTATAGGTGTATTCGCCCTCTCGGATTTCTCCGTCGGAGAAGTCCTCGACGTTGCCGTCCTCGTCGATAAAGTCGATGACCATCGCGACGTCGGGCTCATAGAATACCTGAATATCGTCTGCGTTGCTGTATTCGAGGGTGTATTCGCCCTTTGCACAGGCATCGAAGGTTACGACCTGCCCCGTTTGGTTTTTAAGGCTGTCGGGGAGCTTCTCTGCACCGCGTGTGCCGAGCTCGCTGTATTTTCTCGGGCCGCTGTTAACGAGCTTTTTGATCTCGTTGCCGCCTGCATCCTTAAGCGAGGTGATGCTTGCGCCGTCGCCCTGAGCGAAAACGATGACCTTTTTCATCGAAAGATCGAGCTTGAGCTTGTTTCCGCTCAGATAGCCGTCGAGGATATCGCGCTGGGTGATCTTGTTGCAGATATCTATCATCTGCTTTTGAAGCTCTTTTTCGGTGGTTATCTTCGGGCAGGCGTGGAAATTATCGTTGCCCGATTTATCGCTGTATTCTACACTGCCCTTGCCGAAGGGAATATACTGAACGTTGACGTTCTGCGACATATTCATCAGCGCAACGTCGCAATCGCCCTCCTGAAAGCTGCCGTCGGTTAAGACGATAAGCCAGCAAACGACCGAGTCCGACTTTTTGCCGAGCAGATAATTATACGCATCCACCGCCGCGCCGAAGGGTGTACCGCCTGCGTTGGGGGTATACATATTGTGGATTTTGTCTATGTCGGAAACGCCCGAAACGGTAACCTGCATCGTTTCGGTAGAATTTTCGTTGCCGTCGGTGGTAACGGGATGCATCGGGAATACCGTGAGCTTGTCTCCGTTATTGAAATCTATCATCGATGCGAAGATTTCCATTGCGTATTTAGCCTGATACCAGGAAGCGTTGTTATACATCGAGCCCGAGTTATCGTATGCTACCGCGATTTCATATCTTTTCGATATGGTTTCGGGACTGACGACACCGCTGTGCTCCTCGCCGTCCGCCGCCGTTATTGCCGCCGCGGTTAAGCTGCCGCAGAGCATTAAGAGGGCAACGAGCACGCAAAGCACTCTTGCCAAAACGTTACGTTTCAATTTTGAAACCTCCTTAAAAATCTACCGTTTGGGACGGTATATTTATATTTATATCATTATAATATATATCTCGACAAAAGTCAACAACAGAATGCACTAAAATAATGCAATAATATATTAAAGTTGCACAACAAAACGGGCTCGCTTTAGCCCGAATAAAAGCAGGCGCAGATTTGGCGTATTGACAAAAAAGCAAAATTCTGTTATAGTAACAGCATATTAAAATAACGAGGTGAAATTATGGCAAAAACAGTATCGGACGTTTTAAATATCATCGCGGAAAACGGCATAAGAATGGTCGATTTCAAGATGGTTGATATCAACGGTCAGTACAGACACGTTACCATTCCCGCAGAGAACTTTTCCGAGGACACCATGAAGCAGGGTATCGGCTTCGACGCTTCGAACTACGGCTACGCAGTGGTAGAAAAGAGCGATATGGTGTTTATCCCCGATCCCGACACCGCGGTCATCGATCCCTTTTGCGAGATCCCCACGCTTTCGATGACGGGCAACGCTATGATCATCGATACTCCCGAAAACAGACCCCTCAAGCAGTATCCCCGTAACATTATCAAGGCGGCTGTTCAGTATATGAAGGACGAGCAGATCGCGGACGAGATGAAAATACTTCCCGAATTTGAATTTTACCTTTTCGACGACGTTCGTTGGTCGGTAGAGGGCAGACATATCGGCGCGTCGGTGGATGCGAGTCAGTCCTATTGGAATTCGGATACCGAGGGTCTCGGCGTAGTCGTACCCAAGCAGAAGAACTATCACATCGCAAAGCCGTTCGACACCTCCTATGAATGCCGCAGTGAAATGTGTATGCTCATGAAGGATGCGGGCATCGAAATAAACTATCATCACCCCGAGGTTGCGGCTTCCGGTCAGTACGAGATCGAGCCCCAGCTCGGCGAGGTCGTGCACATGGCGGACGCGACCATGATGATAAAATATATCATCCACAACACTGCGCTTAAATACGGCAAGAGCGCGACCTTTATGCCCAAGCCCATCTATGGCGAGGCGGGCAGCGGTATGCACGTTCATATGCTTCTTTTCAAGAACGGCGAGCCGGTTTTCTCGGACGATAACGGTTATTCGCACCTGAGCGAAACCGCGCACTATTTTATCGGCGGTCTTTTGAAGCATATCGGATCGCTCTGCGCGATTACCAACACCAGCACCAACTCCTTCAAGCGTCT
>JAGBWF010000101.1 GCA_017629895.1 Clostridia bacterium | reverse complement strand
TGAGTTAAATAAAGGAGCTTATTATGAAACGCATACTTTCCGCGATACTCATACTTTTAACCCTTATTTCCTGCACGCTGAGCGCGAGTGCGCTTTCCCCCTCGGTTCCCGAAGAGGAGCTCGATACCGAAAGCGACCTTTACAAAAAGTCGGTCGTTTTTGTCGGCGATTCGATAAGCGAAGCGAGAAACGAATGGGGCAAGGACGCTGTCGGCTGGGCAGGCAGAATTATTAATTGGAACAAAATGCGCGGTCTTAACAAGAGCAAATCCGGCGCTTCGGTTTCGGACTGCCGCGGCGAAAACACGGTTATCAACCAGCTCAAAGCGATCACCGGCAACAACAGTTACGATTACGTTATTATGCACGGCGGCGTTAACGATGCCTGGGACGAAGCACCTGTCGGCGTGATGACAAACGGCTTCGACGAAGCGTTCGACACGACCACCTTCGCAGGAGGGCTCGAAGCAACCTTTAAATACGCAAAGGAAAACTTCAAAAAGGCGCATTTCGGCTTTATTATCAATTTCTCGCTCCCCTCTGCAAAATACGGCAAGCTTTCGGATATGTCGGAGTATTTTACCGTTGCAAAGCAGATATGCGAAAAATGGGAAATTTCCTATCTCGACCTCTATTTCGACGATAATTTCAACAACAATATAATGCAGACCAAGTCGATGAAGTATTTAGGCGATTTTATCCACCCGAATCCCGCAGGCTACGACGTTATCTCGCCCTATATCAACGATTGGATGAAGACGATAAAAGCAGAGAGCGAAAAGCAGGAGAGCTCCGAAGCCGCGGAACAGACCACCGCAGAGCAGAGCGAAGCCGTTTCCTCCCCCGAATCGAGCGAAAAGGGCGATATAGCCGAAATGATCATATATATCGTTTGCGGAATCATCATTCTCGCGGCGGTTGCTTATATCATCGTTGCTCTGAAAAAGAAGAAATAACCCATAGCATAGGCGTTGTACCCGTAAGGATACAACGCCTATGCTTCTCCTTTTTTGGTTGCTAGTTTTGTTCTGCTTCTTCGACTGTGCATATTGGGTATGCACAATCGATTTTGGCTATGTATGCAAGAAAAACTATAACGATATGCGAGATGAAACGGACGGACGCCGTCCTTTTTTGTTTTTCATCGGGAGCAACTGTGCACTTTAACAAATTATCGCAACATTGCGGTTTTGGGGTTGAAATTCTTATGCAAATGTAATATAATGTCAAAAAACGTCACACGGCTTTGCAATACCGACCGAATATTTCGGTCTTGGATTTCTGGAAGTGAATCATGATCTATTACGAAGCGTTTATAAGCTACCGACGCAACGGCGGAAGCGAGCTTGCCGAGTTCCTGAAAAACAAGCTCGAGGAGCAGGCAATACTCACCTTTTACGACCACGACGAGCTGCATTTCGGCGATTTCAGACGTCAGCTCATTCTGAACAACCTTTCGAGCAAAAACCTTATTCTTTTGCTCACCAACAACGTCTATCACGAGCCGAACGCACTCACGCAGAACTCGCTCGGCAGGTGCGAAAACGACGGCGACTGGGTAAAGCGCGAAATAAAGACGGCGATGCTTACCCACAAGCGCATTATACCGATCGTCGAAAAGGGCTTCAGCTTCGAAGGGCTCCCCAACACGAGAATGTATAAAAAGCTCAAGCGTATTGTCGAAAAGCACGGCATTGTTTACGACCGCGAGCAAGACATGGAGTTTATCGCGCACGAGCTTATCGAAAGGCTTCGCAGAAAGTGGACGGGCGAGCTTATCGCAGAGTCGGTTGCCGTCATAGAATCGCACAGACGCAGGGTTATGACCGAAACCGCGAAAGACCAGAAGTACGCAGGCTTTGACGAGGCGTACGAGGACCATCTCGACCTCTACCGCGACAACGTAAGGATAGCCACGCGCGAAAAGCTGGGATTTATCATCATCGGTATCCTCGCGATAGTTGCATCTCTGCTTCTTGCGGCGAGCATGAGCAGTCCTTATCAATCCATCGACGACGATTTCGTTATGCTTTTGATAGTCGGTATGCCGTTCGGATTTTACTATTACAAGTATGAGCCGATGATAACCGACGAGGAAAACGGCAGGAAGCTAAAGCCTATCGAGCTTTCCGTAAAGGGTGTTTTCAGGCTGATAGGCAATCTGCTCCTTGCGGCGCTCAAATCGCTCCCCTTGATAGTGCCTATCGCCGTCACGAGCGCGGCAACCAACGGCACGAGCAACGAAGCGCTCGGTACCGCCCTTTGCTGCGGATACTGTGCATTTATGTTTGCCGCTATGATACTTACCCCCTATCTCCGCATTGCGCTTTATTTTATTTCGAGCATTCTCGATCTTATCATCGCGTACAGCTCGCCCTACTTCTGCGTTATCTTCAAAAGAGAGCGCTACAACAAGAACACGGTGCGCGTTATCGCGAAGGTGACGAAGATCATCGGCATTATTTTTGCTATTACCGTTGCGGCTACAATGTTTTACGTAACGCTGTTAGGTGGTGATAAAATTGCGTAGAAAGCCCACAATCAAAAACTTAGGTGCCTTCAACGAGGCAGTTTTCGTCTGCTCCATGGCAAAGGCAAGCTATTTTATACAGGTTGCCGAAATACTCACCAACGATTACGGCATACGCTCGGAGGTCTTCCCCTACGATGCCGAAAACGCCTTTACCGACGACGTTCGCAAGCTGTTAAAACGCTCTTACCACGTAATTTTTATCGTCGATTCGCAGGCTATTATCGATTCTGCCGCCGCAGGCGGAGAAAAGCACCCCTTCCGCAAGGCGTATGAATACGTCAAGCGCCACAACCGCTTTGCTATCTCGCACGCTACGACCGAATCCAATGCACTCCCCGAGCTTGCCCGTGTCGTCTACCCCAAAAGCATGCAGGGCTTCAATTCGCTTCACAGAAAGCAGATCCTGATCGAAACCCCGCAGAAAACGGCAAAAAGCATCGAGCCCGAGCTTCGCCGTCATTACCCCCGTAAGCAGCGCAGTGCGATGCGTTACATCGTATATAACAACAACGGTCTTAGGGAATTTAACGAATTTTACAACCACGATATACGCAAAAGCACCTTTGCTTACGCTTGGTACGGCGCGATCATCGCGGTTTTGAACGCGCTCCTCCCCACGCTGAAGGGCTTTGTTGAAGAACCCTATTCGACCGCCTTGAACGTGCTGTTTATTATCACCTGCGCTATTATGCCGGTAATCGGCTTTATCTATATGATACGCCGCAACACGATTTTGAATTTCGATAAAAGGCGCAGGCTTAAAAAAGAGGTCGGCATAACAAGCGACGGTTATTACGCGAAAAACTCTTACGACAGCGAGCTTGAAAGCAAGCGAATACGAATAGAGGAAAAGCGCGCGAACGATTCACGCTCGTACGCAAACCTCGCAACCTTGTTCAAGCTGATCGTTTGTGCCGTTGTTGCGACCTCGCTCTGCGTGAAGCTTCAGTACGTCGGCTATGAATATCTTTCGATAATCTATGCCGCAACCTCGGCTTACCTCTTTGTCGCGCACGCATGGACGAAGAACAATCTGCTTTGGCTGAAGCAGAGCAACAAGTATATGCAGTACGCAATGAAGCGCGAAAAGGTCTTGAAATCCGTGCGCCCGTTCCGCGCCGTGTTTACGGTTTTGGCAGTCCTCGCGTTTGCGTTTGCGCTGCTCGAGGTTATCAACAGCGCGTTGATCTCTTTTTAACAGACCTTTACAATTTAACGAGACTTCCGTGCAGGAGGTCTCGTTTTTCGTTGGGGTAAGGTCAAATAGGGTATTTTTTTTGCGAGGGAGGACTTTTTGCAAAAAGTCCTCCCTCGCGCTCCCTCCCAAAAACTCCTATATCAAAATTTTTTATAGTGTGTCATTGTTTCTTTTCCGTGGACCTCTCAATTTTATTGTCTTCTTGCAATATGGCGCAAAATATGATAAAATAGAAAAAAACGATTACGAGGTATGACATGCAGGCAGTAAAAAAGGTATACGATACGGTTACATCAAACGTCGGAAAGGTTATCGTCGGCAAGGAGCGAGTGACCGAGCTTGCGCTTATCGCAATGCTTTGCTCGGGACATATTCTGATAGACGACGTACCCGGCACGGGCAAAACGGTGCTTGCCAAAACCTTTGCGAG
>JAGBWF010000100.1 GCA_017629895.1 Clostridia bacterium | reverse complement strand
TGCAGGGCGGTGTCGCGACCGAGATTTTCGCAAAAAGCGAAAGCGAAATGCTTTCTGCCGCAAAGGGTTGCGAATCTGCGCTTTTGCCGCTTTCTATGAGGGACGTTCTCGAACGCGAAAATATAAAATACGAAATAACAAAGCTTGCTTCGGCGAAAAATATTCCCGACGAAGTATTGCAAAGGATATTTATAAACAATCTTTTCAACTGAAAGGAGCAACGAAAATGCCTACAGTATACGTTTTACTCGCAAGAGGCTTTGAGGAATGTGAGGCGCTTATCCCCGCAGACCTTCTCAAGCGCGCAGGCGCAAACGTTATCCTCGTTGCAACCGAGGGCGGTCTTGCCGTTCCCGGCTCGCACGGATTTACTGTTACCGCCTATATAACCATCGATGAGCTTCGCAAGGAGGATATGTCCTGCCTCGTTCTTCCCGGCGGACTTCCCGGAACCACCAATCTCGCGAAAAATCCGCGTGTTATGGACCTTATCGAATATTGTGCCGACAGCGGTATATTTATCGGCGCTATCTGCGCCGCTCCCTCGATATTGGGAGAAATGCGTCTTCTCGACGGCAGAAACGCCGCTGTTTACCCCGATTTCGCACCTAAGCTCGAGCATGCAAACATAACCGGCAAAAAGGTCGAGCACGACGATATCTTCATAACCGCCGAGGGTATGGGTGCAAGCTTCGATTTCGGCTTCAAGCTTGTCGAGGTGCTTTTCGGCGCACAGACGGCAACCGACCTTAAAGAAGCAACGAGATTCGCGTAATTCAAATTCACTATCAAAAATCTGTCGAAAGGAGATGTGCGTATGCCCGAAGGATTGAAGGAACGGCTCAAAAGCCCGCTCATAACCACACCCCTGCTCGTTATTTTCGTCATAACGGCAATGCAATTATCGAAATACGCGCTTAAAACCCTCGACAGCGATACGAACGTTTTTGTCGCGGTAGGCATCGTTCAGCTTGCAACGCTTGCCCTGCCCTGTATGGCGTATTATCTTTTGAAGGGCAGAAGGCTCGAGGAAAATATGTACCTTCTCCCCCGCGGCGGAACACACGCGCTCTTTATAATCTTCGCGGCACTGCTTTTTATAAGCGGTATGCTTTTAATAAAGTTCTTCTATTTCGTGAACGGCGGCGAGGTCGCCTCGCTCGTTAATTTCTACGAGGATTTTTCGGGCACGGCAGAGGGTGCAAGCCATATCGAAATAATCCTTTCGCTTATCGTAATACCTGCATTCTGCGAGGAATTTTTCTTCCGCGGCATCGTTTTCAGCGAATACCGCAAATACGGCACGGCAAACGCGGTCGTTATATCGGCGCTCTGCTTTGCGATGCTTCACACCTCGCTCGAAAATATGGTTATATACCTTTTCACAGGGCTTTTGCTCGGGTTCGTAACCGCGGTTACAAGGTCTATAATCCCCTCTATTCTCCTGCACCTTCTCAGCAATACGCTGAGCATCTATGCGAGCGACGCCTTCCTGCGCGTAACGGTGGTCAAAAACGGCGCCTTCTTTATCGGCTTCGTTCTCGTTATGCTTACGGGAATTTCGCTTCTGCTGCTTCTATCGCGCACCGAAACCATACTTTTCTCCTATTCCGAGCGTCCCCCCGTCGATGTGATACCGCCCAAAAGCAGAAAAAACGCCTTCCGCGTTTTCCTTTCACCGACGTTTTTGCTGCTCGTTATAGCCTTTGTTTCGGTTTCTATCCTAAGAAAGTGAGGTCTTTAAATGTCAGATAATAAAAATCGCAGCCGCGCCGATGAAATATTCGATATGCTCAACGAGCTCAACGGTGATTCCTCTGCTTCGGCATCGGACTCCAACGAATCCGACGGCGTCGATGACGTTCTCGGCATTCTTTCCTCGGGCAAAGGTGATTCGAGCCCGCAGGACGACGGCGAAAGCAATATTCCGACGTCGATATTCAGTCATCTGAGCGAGGAAGGCGACGGCGACGTCAATCCCCATACCGCTCCCGCAGACGAGTCCCCTCATTTTTCGAGCCATTTCTCCGAGGACGACGGAAGCACTCCTCCGCCCCCCGCAGACGAGGTCGATGAAGCACCCAAAAACGAAAAGCCCGAGAAAAAGGGCAGAGCTCTCGAAATAGCGGGCGGTATATTCTCGCATTTAAGCCTTATTCCGAAGGCTGTCGTATATATTGCGATAGTAGTTATAGTTTCCGCCTATCTCGCCTACTATATCATCGCTATCGGCAACGACGTTTTCGCGCTTGTAGCCGATACGAGAAGCGTTACCGTAACCATTCCCGAAAACGCAACACACGCCTACGTCGCGGAAATTCTCGAGTCGGAGGGTATTATCGAATACGGCTGGGTATACGAAATATATATGAAATACCGCGGCGACGGCGACAGCTCGAACGAATATATTTCGGGCGAGCACACGCTTAACACGAATTACAACTATTCGCAGATAATCACCGCGCTCACCGCCAAAAACGTCAAGCGCGAAATAGTCCGCGTTACCGTCCCCGAGGGCTTCACGGTGGACCAGATCATCGACCTTCTCGTCGATGCGGGCGTTGGTCAGCGCGAGGACTACGTCGAGGCGATAAACAACTATCCTTATAAATGGAAATTCGTACAGCTTCTCGACGAGATGGGATATTCCGAGCACCGCAAATACAGGCTCGAGGGCTATCTCTATCCCGATACCTACGATTTCTATACCACCGAAAGCGAAGTTTTCGTAATCAACAAGATGCTCAACGCCTTTAACGATAAGTTCTGGAAGGACTTCACACACGTAAACGGCGACGGAACGACCTATCAGGAATACGTCGAAAAGGAATACGGATTCACCTTCGACGACCTTATCGTGCTCGCCTCGATGGTGCAGAGCGAGGGCAGAAAGATCGAGGATTTCTATGCGATCTCCTACGTTTTCCACAACAGACTTTCGCACCCTCAGAGCTTCCCCAAGCTCGAAAGCGACGCAACGATACAATACGTTCTTCCCGAGCGTATAAGCGATTCCACGCAGCTCGACCCGAATTACGAATCCCCCTATAACACCTATCTCTACAACGGCCTGCCTCCCGGAGCGATAAGCAGCCCCGGTCTCGACGCGCTCTCCGCGGCAATGTTCCCCTCGCCTCCTCAATCGAGCAGCGGCAAGGATATCGACGCATACTTCTTCGTTTCGAACGATGCGGGCAAGACCTACTATGCATCGAGCGCAAGCGGACACGAAAAGAACGTCGTTCAGGCTAAAAAGGATAACGAAGCAATAAAGAACGGAACCTATGAACAATAACCGAAAACGCCCCGAGCTTTTATCGCCCGCGGGTAATCTTGAAAAGCTTAAATATGCAATAAACTACGGCGCGGATGCCGTTTACTGTGCGCTCGACCGATTCGGTATGAGAGCCTCTGCAGGCAACCTTACTCTTTCCGAGCTTAAAGAGGGACTTGATTATGCACACGCGCATAATTCAAGGCTTTATCTCACGCTCAACACCATGCCGCGCGACAGCGAGCTTGCGCCCCTGCGCGAATATGCCCGCGAGCTTGCGAAAATAACACCCGATGCATTCATCATCAGCGATCCGGGCGTTATGGATATAATAAAAGAAGAAATCCCCAACGCCGAGCTTCATCTCTCGACGCAGGCATCTACGGTCAACTCCGCCGCAGTGAAATTCTGGGGCAGATACGGTGTAAAGCGCGTCGTGCTCGCACGCGAGCTTTCGCTCGATGAAATAAAGCGTCTCAGAGCAGAAATTCCGTCAGATATGGAAATCGAGTGCTTTATCCACGGTGCAATGTGCATTTCCTATTCGGGCAGATGCCTTATGTCGAACTATTATACGGGCAGAAACGCCAACGGCGGTGCTTGTGCACAGCCTTGCAGGTGGAAGTATTTTCTCCGCGAGGAAAAGCACGGTGAAACGGCGTATGCCGAGCAATACGGCGACGGCACCTACGTATTTTCATCGCGCGATATGCGAATGATCGAGCATATAAGCGATCTTGTCGATGCGGGCATAGACTCGCTTAAAATCGAGGGCAGAATGAAGAGCGCATATTATACCGCCGCGATCACCAACGCATACAAGATCGCGCTCGACGATTATTTTTCGGGCTCGCCATTCGATGCACGTTGCCTGAGCGATACCGAAAGAGTCAGCCACCGCGAATACGGCACGGGATACTTCTATTCCTCACCCTCGGAGGATGCAAACGTAGTAAACGAAAACGAATATATCGCAGATCGTCCGTTTTTAGCCACGGTTACCGAATACGATAGCGAAAAACGGCTTGCCAAATGCGTTCAGCGCAATAAAATGAGCGTCGGCGAAAGGGCAAATCTTTTAAGCCCCGGTACCTTCGGTGAGGATTTTATAATCGGAAAGATGTACGATGCCGAAATGAATCCCATCGAATCCACCCCCCACGCAAAGATGGAATTTTATCTTGAGCTTGAAAACGCAAAAAGCGGCGATATTATAAGAGGTGCCTGAATGATTTCTTTAAAAGACCTTGCGACCGAAAAGGTAACGGTCATTTCCGGACCATACGGCTCGGGAAAAACGAACGTTGCGGTCAATCTGGCAATGGATATTGCGAAGAGCGGTCAGGTGTGCCGTATTGCCGATCTCGATATAGTAAATCCCTATTTTCGCTCTGCCGATAACGCAAAAATGCTCGAATCTCTCGGGGTTCAGACGATGATACCGACCTTTGCGAACACGAACGTCGATATCCCCGCGCTCCCTCCGAACTATCAGCTTTTGTTCACGGGAGAGGGCAGATCGGTTGCCGACGTCGGCGGCGACGGCGACGGAGCGGCGGTGCTCGGAATGTCTCACGATCAATACGTCGAGGCGGGCTACAAAATGTATTTCGTCTATAACCGTTATCGTTATATAACCAGCGAGCCCGAGGGTGCGCTCGAGGTACTCGAGGCAATAAAACGCGCATCGGGACTCGAGTTTCACGGAATTATAAACAATTCCAATCTCGGCGAAGAAACAAATGAAAAAATCATTCTCGATGCGATTCCCTATGCCGAAAGGCTTTCCGAAATAGCAAAGCTTCCGCTTTTGCTTACGACCTCGCCCGATTGGGTAGAGCTCGAAAACACAGTTACGATTACCGATATAACTAAAAAGTTATTTTGATAATAAAAAGAAAAATACAGAGGACAAAGAAATGAACAAAGTAACCTTCAAAACAGACTTGTGTAAGGGTTGCGGTCTTTGCGTTCTCGCCTGCCCGAAGAAGATAGTCTTCCTCGATAAGAGCGTTCTCAACGCAAAGGGTTATCACCCCGCGACAGTTACCGAAATGGACAAATGTATTGCCTGCGCTATGTGCGCTACAATGTGTCCCGACGTTGTTATTACCGTAGAAAGAGGTGAAAAATAATGGGCGAAAAGCTTTTGATGAAGGGTAACGAGGCAATCGCAGAGGCTGCCATCCGTGCAGGCTGCAAGCTCTTCTTCGGCTATCCTATCACCCCTCAGACCGAGCTTGCCGAATATATGGCAAAGCAGATGCCCAAAAGAGGCGGTCTTTCGCTTCAGGCAGAAAGTGAAATCGCGGCTATCAATATGGTTCTCGGCACGGCAAGCACCGGCGCGAGAGTTATAACCAGCTCTTCCTCTCCCGGAATTTCGCTCAAATCCGAGGGTATCTCCTACATAATCGGCTCCGACCTTCCCTGCGTTATCGTAAACGTTCAGCGCGGCGGCCCCGGTCTCGGCGGTATTCAGCCCGCACAGAGCGACTATAATCAGGCAACCAAGGCTCTCGGCCACGGCGACGGCCACGCAATCGTTCTTGCTCCCAACTCGGTTCAGGAAATCGCAACCCTCGTCGGCGAAGCGTTTGACCTTGCGGATATCTACCGTATGCCCTGTATGATCCTTGCAGACGGCGCACTCGGTCAGATGATGGAGCCCGTTGATTTCGAAGCGAAGCCCGCACGTGAAATTCCCGAAAAGGATTGGGCGTGCAACGGCCACGGCGGCAAGCGCGTTCACAATATCGTAAACTCGCTTTATATCGAACCCGAAAAGCTCGAAGAAATCGTGCTCGAACGCTTCGAACGCTACAAGAAGCTCGAGGAAAACGAGGTTAAATACGAGGAATATCTTACCGAGGACGCAGATATCGTTCTCGTTGCATACGGCATTACCGCGCGTATCGCGAAGACTGCTGTCCGCAACGCACGCAAGAAGGGCATAAAGGCAGGTCTTTTCCGCCCCATCACCCTTTACCCCTATCCCAAAAAGGAGCTTAACGAGCTTGCAAACAGCGCAAAATGCTTCCTTTCGGTAGAAATGAATATGGGACAGATGGTAAACGACATCAAGATCGCCATCGACTGCAAAAAGCCTGTATATCACTACGGAAGAACGGGCGGTATGATACCCTCTCCCGAAGACATACTTGCAAAGATCGAAGAATTAACGGGAGGTAACGCATAATGACCGTTTTCGAAAAGCCCCACGCTTTAACAGATACACCCTTTCACTACTGCCCCGGCTGTACCCACGGTATTATCCACCGTCTTGTAGCCGAGGTTATCGACGAGCTCGGCGTTGAAAATACCACCGTTGGTATCGCACCCGTCGGTTGCTCGGTATTTGCTTATAACTATTTCAACTGCGATATGATCGAAGCACCCCACGGCAGAGCGCCCGCGGTTGCTACCGGCGTTAAGCGCGCAAACCCCGACCTTACCGTATTCACCTATCAGGGCGACGGCGACCTTGCCGCTATCGGTACCGCAGAAACGGTTCACGTCGGCGCAAGAGGTGAAAATATCACCATCATCTTCGTCAATAACGCAATCTACGGTATGACCGGCGGTCAGATGGCGCCCACCACGTTGCTCGGTCAGGTTTCCACCACCTCTCCCTACGGCAGAATCAAGGAAATTCAGGGTAACCCCATCCGCGTTTGCGAAATGGTAAGCACCTTGGACGGCGTTGCTTATGCAGAGCGCGTTTCGGTAGACTGCGTGCCCAATATCCGCAAGGCAAAGGCGGCTATCAAAAAGGGCTTCGAAATGCAGCAGAGCAAGAAGGGACTTTCGATTATCGAGGTTCTTTCCACCTGCCCGACCAACTGGGGACTTTCTCCCGAAAAATCGCTCGAATGGCTCCGTGAGAATATGATGGCTCACTATCCGCTCGGCGTATACAAGGACGTAACAAAGGAGGAAACGAAATGAGTGCTATTCTTTTGGCAGGCTTCGGCGGTCAGGGTATACTCTTCGCAGGTAAGCAATTAGTGCTCGCAGGAATGAAGGCGGACAAGCAGGTTAGCTGGCTTCCCTCCTACGGCCCCGAAATGCGCGGCGGTACCTGCAACTGCTCGGTTAATATCGACGACGAGCCTATCGGTTCTCCGCTTGTAACCACCCCCGATATTCTTATCGCAATGAACAAGCCCTCGCTTCTTAAATTCGAAGGCAGAGTTGCTGTCGGCGGCAGTATCGTTATCGACAGCTCGCTTATCGATATCGAAACCTCGAGAAGCGACGTAAACGCATACTATATCCCCGCAACCCAGATGGCAAACGACGCAGGCTTCTCCAAGCTCGCAAACGTTATCATTCTCGGTTATCTTATCAAAAAGACCGGTCTTTATTCTATGGACTATTTTATGGAGTGCATCAAGGCTTCCGCTCCCAAGGCAAAGCCCGAGCTCGGCGAAATGAACGCTCGCGCACTTCAGATGGGTTACGATTACGAAGGTTGATTTCAACGCTTTATGATTAACAAGGCATACGCCGTTATCGCCGCCGCAGGCAGTGGCAGCAGAATGGGCGGCGTTTCGAAGCCGAATATAAAAATACTCGGCAAAACCTTATTTGAATACGTCCTCGAGGCATTCGACGCTTCCTGCGTTTGCGGTGTAAACGTCGTTTGCTCCGAGGATAACGAAGACTCTCTGCGTGTTCTGGCGAAGGATTTCAAAAAGCCGATTGCCTTTACACGCGGAGGGGCAACCCGTGCAGAATCGGTAAAAAACGGCGTTTCGGCTCTCCCGAAGGACGCGTATCTCGTTTGCGTTCACGATTGCGCCCGCCCGTTTATTACCGCAGAAATGATAAACACAGCGCTTGAAGCCGCCGAAAAGCACGGTGCCTCCTGCGTTTGCTCTGCGGTTACCGATACGATAAAGCAAAAGGATGCTTTGACGGGTTTTGTTTCCACGCCCGACCGCGATTCTCTTTTCGCGGTGCAGACTCCTCAGTGCTTCAAGCGCTCGCTTTATCTTCACGCCGCGAACGCCGTCGGGGCTGCTATAGCCGATTTTACCGACGAAACCTCGCTTTTAGAAGAAATCGGGGTCGAGGTCTGCTATATAAAACGGCTTGAAACGAATATAAAAATAACCGCAATCGACGACGTACCGATAGCGGAATTATTGATGAAAAGAAGGACACAGGTATGATAAGAATCGGTCAGGGCTACGACGTTCACAGGCTTGTAGCGGACAGAAGGCTAATTCTCGGCGGTGTCGAGATAGAGCACGAAACCGGCTTGCTCGGACATTCGGATGCCGACGTGCTCACCCATGCGATATGCGACGCACTTCTGGGTGCCTGCGCGCTGGGCGATATCGGAAGACACTTCCCCGACAGCGACGAAAAATACCGCGGGGTAAGCTCGCTTATCCTTCTTGATGAGGTTGGAAAAATGCTTCGCGCCAAGGGGTGCGAGATAAATAATATAGACGCGATAATCATCGCGCAGGCGCCTAAGCTCGCGCCTTATATCGATAAAATGCGCGAAAATATCGCAAAAACGCTCGGAATCGGTATCGAATACGTCGGTATCAAGGCAACGACCGAAGAAGGCTTGGGCTTTACGGGCAAAAAAGAAGGCATCGCGGCAAGCGCGGTGTGTATTATAACCGAATGAGGTGAATTATGGGAAAGCAGTATCTATCCGGTAAAATCATCACTCCCGACGGGATAATAAGCGGCAGTGTTTCCTACGAAAACGGCGTTATAGGCGGAGTTTGCGCAGGAGAAGCCGAAAAGGAATATTATATCGCGCCCGGCTTCGTTGATATACACATCCACGGCGGCGGCGGACACGATTTTATGGACGGCACCGAGGATGCATATCTCGGCGCGGCAAAGCTCCACGCAAGTCATGGCACCGCAACACTTTTGCCGACAACGCTTACCTGCCCCGATGAAGAGCTGTTCCATTCCTTCTCGGTGCTCCGCAACGTAAAGAACGACGACGTTTACGGCGGTATGTTCTACGGTATGCACCTCGAGGGGCCCTATTTTTCCTCGAAGCAGGCAGGCGCACAGGACCCCAAATATCTTAAAAATCCCGAAAAAGAGCACTACGAGGCTGTTTTGAAGGAAGCCGACGGTCTTATCACGCGCTGGTCGGTCGCTCCCGAATTGGACGGTGCTCTTGAGCTCGGCGACAGACTCAAAGAGCTCGGTATATGCGCATCTATGGGACATTCCGATGCGCTTTACGAAACCGTGCTCGAGGCAAACAAGCACGGATACACGCATCTTACCCACTTTTACAGCGGAATGAGCGCGCTCACAAGAAAGCGCGGATACCGCTACCCCGGTATGATCGAAAGCGGTTATATGATCGACGATCTTACAGTCGAGGTTATTTGCGACGGCAAGCATCTGCCCCACTCTATGCTCGGCTACGTTTTCAGAGCCAAGGGCACCGATAAATGCGCACTCGTAACCGATGCAATGCGCGGTGCGGGTATGACCGAGGGCAAAACCATTCTCGGCTCGCTCACAAACGGTCAGGAATGCTATATCGAGGACGGCGTTGCGAAAATGCCGGGCGGCGAAGCGTTTGCAGGCTCGGTTGCAACGACCGACAGACTTGTCCGCAACGCGATAGCGGCAGGCGCAAGCCTCGAGGACGCGGTGAAGATGATGACCTCAACACCCGCACGTCTTTGCAATATGCACGACCGCGGCGATATCGTCGCAGGAAAACGCGCAGATTTCACCGTTTTTGATGAAGAAATCAATATCATAGCCGTTGTTTCCGGCGGAAAAATCATATACGAGAGGTAATTAAAAATGGCAGTATTTAAGCAAGGCAGAGTAGACAATCTTGATTATATCGCGTTCGATACCCGCGCGGAAATGGGCGAATATGCCGCAAAGGAAGCCGCTGCGGAAATCAACAGACAGATAGCGGAAAAGGGCGAGATCAATATGATTTTTGCCGCAGCTCCCAGCCAGAACGATTTTTTGGCGGCAATCATCGCAGATAAATCTATCGATTGGACCAAGATCCACGCATTCCACATGGACGAATATATCGGTCTTCCCGCAGATGCGCCTCAGGGCTTCGGCAACTTCCTTAAAAACGCGATCTTCGGCAGAGTTCCCTTTGCATCGGTGAACTATATCGATTGCACCGCGGCTGATCCCGAAGCAGAATGCGAGCGCTATACCGCGCTTCTTAACGAGCGCAAATGCGACGTTATCATTATGGGCATCGGCGAAAACGGACATATCGCCTTCAACGATCCTCACGTTGCAGATTTCAACGATAAAAAGACGGTCAAGGTCGTTTCTCTCGACGAAACCTGTCGTATGCAGCAGGTCAACGACGGATGCTTCGCAAGCATCGACGAGGTTCCGAAATACGCTCTTACCCTCACCATCCCCACGCTTGTCGCACCCGAAAGTATTTTCTGTATCGTTCCCGCAAAGACCAAGGCAAATGCGGTCAAGAGAACGCTTTGCGGCGAAATCAACGAGGAATGCCCCGCGACAGCGCTCCGCAATCACAAAAACGCAAAACTCTATCTTGATAAGGACAGTGCTTCTCTGATTTAATGGATATTCGCATAAAACAGCTTAAACCGGGCGTCTGTCTTGCCGCCTGCAAAACCGATAAATTCAAATCGGCTTCAATGTCGGTTTCCTTTGCGGTCCCGCTCACGCGTGAGACCGCTTCGGGCTATTCTCTGCTCACAAACCTGCTCTCGCTTTCCACGGGCAGCTATAAAACGATGCAATCGCTTTCGATAATAAAGGACGAGCTCTATGCACTCGGCCTCGATGCCTTCGTTCAGCGCAGAGGCGAGCTTTTGCTTGTCAAGCTCGAAATGGACACGATTGCCGATTCCTTTGCCTTCGATGGCGAAAGGGTGCTTTATCGCGCCACCGAGCTTTTGGGCGATGCGATTTTTAATCCGCATATCGAAAACGGCGCCTTCACCGAAGCAAACGTCGAAACCGAAAAGCTTTGTCTTATCGACGAAATAGAATCGCTTATCGAGAATAAGCCCTCCTATGCTATGCTCCGCGCAAGGCAGATAATGTGTGAAAACGAGCCCTTTGCGGTCGATGCCGGCGGCGAAACCGAGCGCGTCAGAGCACTCGACGGAAGACAGCTATACGGTTTTTATAAAGAAATACTTGAAAACGCCCCCGTATTTATAACCTATGCGGGCGAAGCGGATTTCGAATATATCGAGGAATGTGTGCAGACGCACCTTCCCTTCACCCCGCGCAAAAACGAGCTGCCCGATTCCGTTCTTCATATCGCGAGAGACGAAATCCTCCGTGTCCACGAGGTAATGGAAATGGAGCAGAGCGTTCTTATACTCGGCTTTACGACGATAATGCCCGACAGCGCGAAAAAGCGTGCAATTCTCACCGTTTACGACGAGATATTCGGCGGTTCCCCCGCAAGCAAGCTTTTTATGAACGTGCGCGAAAAGGAGGGGCTTTGCTATTATTGCTCTTCGTATCCGGCGGGCAGAAAAAACGTCATCTTCGTTTCCTGCGGGCTTGAGCCGGGGTGTGAGGAGCAGGCGATAAAGGCGATATACCGCGAGGTTTCCGAGATGAAAAACGGGAATTTTTCGGACTCCGACCTTATAAACGCAAAAAATTCGATAATCCGCTCTCTGCGCAGTGCCGAAAACACGCTTAATTCGATAAGCGGATATCTGCTCGGACAGATTTTGAGTGAGGATTCGGCAACCATCGAGGAAAGCATAGAGCTTGTAACCAACGTTACGCGCGACGAGGTTATCGCACTCGCACAAACGGTAAAGCCCGAGCTCGAATATATTCTTTCTGCGGAGGTGTGCGATGAATAGCTTCTCTTTGAAGGAAAGCAAGAGCTTAAAGGAAAAATATTACCATACCACGCTCGAAAACGGATTCAGAATAACCGTTGTGCCGAAGCAGCTTTCTGCGGTCTACGCGATGATATGCTGTAATTTCGGCGGTGCCGACCTCGAATACGAAAAGAACGGCGAGCTTTTTTCTCTCCCTGCGGGCACGGCGCACTTTCTCGAGCACAAAATGTTCGAAAGCGAGGACGGAAGCGATTCTTTTCTCGAATTCGATAAATTCGGCGGCAACGCAAACGCGTTCACGTCGTTCGAAAATACCTGCTATTATTTCTCCTGCACGGATAATTTCTACGAAAACCTCGATATTCTTCTGAAATCGGTATCGAGCGTTCATTTCACAAAAGCGTCTGTCAAAAAGGAGAAAATGATTATCTCGCGCGAAATCAAGATGTACGACGACATGCCGTCCTCGACTGTCGCGCGGAATCTGAGCAAGGCGCTTTATTTTAATCACCCCACCCGCTTCGCCGTTTCGGGCACGGTCGAAACGATTTCGGAAATAACGAAGGAAACGCTTGCACGCGCTTATAACGATTTCTACGTTCCCGAAAATCTTTCGCTTTGTGTTTGCGGCAACGCCGACCCCGAAGCGATAAAGCAGGCTGTCGAAAAATATTTCTCGCAAAAAAGCGGCTCGCGCCCCAAGACCGTCTTCCGCGAGGAGCCGAGGGGTGTAAACCAAAAAAGAATTTCCGAATCGGCACAGGTCGCAAGCGAGCTTTACTGCATCGGAATAAAATGTGCACCCTCGCCAAAAAACAACCTTGCCTCTTATAAAAGAGACGTGTCGATGCGGCTTCTGATGTCTTTGCTTTTCGGCAGAGCGAGCGATTTTTACTGCCGTAGCTACGAAAACGGACTTATAAACGAGCGTTTTTATGCAGGCTATAACCAATCGCGTCAAAGCGCGCATATTATAATTTCGGGCAGCGGAAGCGAATACGAAAGGGTTATGCAAGCAGCCTTCGATGAAATTGAATACCGCAAAAGCAATTTTTTCACCGAGGAGCAGATCCTCCGCGAGAAAAAATCCGCCTATGCCGTCAGCCTCACTCTGTTCGATTCGGGCGAGGATATAACCGTCGCGATGTCCGACAGCGCAAGACTTGAATACGACGAATACGACTGTATCGAGGCTCTCCGCTCGATTACGAGCGAGGATATAAAATCGGCTCTCGATTCGATCGATACAAAAAATTCCGCGATAAGCATAATACAGAAAGGAAAAGATCTATGAACAGAATCCAATTTCCCGGATTAGGACTCGACTTCACCGTAAATGAAACCGCATTCTCGATTTTCGGAATCGATATCAAGTGGTACGGTGTAATTATCACGACAGGTATACTTCTTGCGTTTTTGCTTTTTTACCGCTACGCTGTGAAAAAGGAAGGAATCGACCCCGATTCTATCTATAACGTTACCCTGCTCGTTATGCCCGTCGGCATAATCGGCGCGCGCTTCGTTTACGTCGCAACCGAATGGGAGCGTTTTAAGGGCACGGGCTTCCTTAATATTATAAACATCCGCCAAGGCGGTATCGCTATCTACGGCGCGATAATTTTCGGTCTTGTCGCCGTGCTTATCCACAATAAGATCAAAAAGCTCAACTCGCTTTCCATGCTCGATGCACTTGCACCCGCGGTTATGCTCGGTCAGGCTATCGGCAGATGGGGCAACTTTGTTAACGCCGAGGCATACGGCTGGTCCGAGGGCGTAGATAAGCTCCCCTGGAGAATGGTTCTCGATTATTACGTTATCGACGGCAAGAAAAATCCCGTCGGTGTAAACTGCGTACACCCGACCTTTATCTATGAATCGCTCTGGAATATTCTCGGACTTGCGATAATACTCTTCATCCTCTATCGCAAAAAGAAATTCAACGGCGAAATTTTCTTCGCATACCTCGGCTGGTACGGTCTCGGCAGAGCTTATATCGAAACCCTCCGCGCCGACAGCCTTTATATCGTCGGCAACCTCAAATTCTCGGTATTCGTGGGTATCGTCTGCGTTATCGCGGCGATAATCGGCGAGCTCGTGCTTTATAGCCGCCACAGAACCGAAAGGGGCGAAATGGAGGAATACACCTCTGCTTATGCAACGGTTAAAATCGCAACAAGCAACGAGGAGGATGCGCTCGATCAAAGCGTTTTCGACACCGAAAACGACGTATCCGACGATTCCGAAGAATCCGAGGAATTGGAGGATATCGGAGATTACGATGAAGAAACGCTCGCCGAGCAGGATATGCTCGACGGCGATCCCGACGATATCGACGAAGAGGAGGAAGAGCAATAATGAACATTATCGACGGAAAAGCAATATCGGCTAAATGCAAGGCAGAAACAGCCGAGGAAATAAAAGCACTTACGGCATCGGGCAGACGTGCACCCTGTCTTGCGGTAATTCTTGTCGGCGACGACCCCGCAAGCGCGGTATACGTCCGCAACAAAAAAAGAGCCTGCGAGGCGGTCGGCATCACAAGCCTTGAATATCTGCTTTCTGCAGACGAAACCGAGGAAAAGCTTTTAGAGCTTATCGATTTTCTTAACAAGGACGAGAGCGTAGACGGTATCCTCGTTCAGATGCCCGTTCCCAAGCAGATCGACCCCGACAGAGTTATCGAGGCTATCTCGCCCGATAAGGACGTCGATGCCTTCCACGCATATAACGTCGGCAAGCTGTTCACCGGCGCACCCCGCTTCCAGCCCTGCACCCCTGCGGGCGTTATGCGTCTTTTAAAGGAAGCAAACGTTGAAATTTCGGGCAAAAACTGCGTTGTTGTCGGCAGAAGCAATATCGTCGGCAAGCCTATGGGAGCTCTCCTTCTCGCAGAAAACGGCACCGTTACCACCTGCCACTCGCGCACCAAGGACCTTGCAAGCTTTACCAAAAACGCCGATATCCTTATCGCCGCAGTCGGCAAGCCCCAAATGATAACCGGAGATATGGTTAAAGAGGGCGCAGTGCTTATCGACGTAGGCATCAATCGCGTCGGCGACAAGCTCGTAGGCGACCTCGATTTCGATTCCTGCGCGGAAAAGGCTTCGTATATCACCCCCGTTCCCGGCGGTGTCGGACCTATGACTATCGCGATACTTATGCAGAACACCGTTACCTCTTATAAAATGCGCTTCGGTCTTTAACCTAAAAAACACTTGCCGATAATAAAACGGCAAGTGTTCTTTTTTTATTTTTTTGCGGCTTTAACTCTTCTGAAAATCTTCGCCTTCATACCCGACCAAAGCAGGATTATGACCTGACCGGGAATACCGATTACGAATATAAGCCAGTTCGAATAGTCGCCGACGGTGAGATATATACTCGCAAGGACGCCCCACATCAGAAGGGTTATAAACAGATAATTAAGCTTCTTTATGCCCCAAATAGAATTGAAAACGATAAGTATTATCGCACATACGGGAACGCAGTATACGAATCCGAGCCAAAGCCTGCCGATATCTGTCGCAAGCGATAGGGTTACAAAGGCAAGCGTCGCGATCAAAAACGTGAGCATACACGAAAGCCCGACAACGAGCATTCTGTTTGTTTTGAGCTGCCGCGGTACGCTCTGCATCGTCGCGCTTAATGGGTGTACCTCTTCCAAAAGATAATCGACCGTAACGCCGAAAAGATCGGCGATCTGCTTTAAAACGATAACGTCGGGAATAGATTCGCCGCGCTCCCACTTGGAAACGGCTTTGTCGGAATAATTAAGCTTTTCGGCAAGCTCTGCCTGAGTATACGGCACCGCTTTGCGAAGCTCGGTTATGTTGTTTGCTATAATTCTTTTATAATCTTCCATTCCGTTCTTCCCTCCTTTTATGTTTATTTTATCACAGCTTTTTCCGCTTGTCAACCCCGAAAAGCATTGCAAACACTGCAATTTCTACCGTCGGTAGAGAGGTAGAATTTTTTCTCTACACCAACGCGCGCGTACGGTAGAGCGCGCGCACGCACGTGTAGGTGGACTTTTCTCGAAAAAAGGTGCACTATAAATATGCCGCTCGGCAAGGCAAAGCTATTTTTCGGAGGGACTCCTGTTTTATGAAAAAAATCAAGATATACGGCGATTCGATATTAAAGGGCGTTATGTACAACGACGAGCTCAAGCGCTATAAGCTGTTCGGCTACCGCTATGAAAAGCTTTTGGAAAACGGTATCGAGGTAGAGAACAACTGCAAAATGGGCGCAACCATCGACGAGGGCTTCGAAATTATGAAAGCCACGCTCGAGGATTGCGACAAGGATACCGTGGTTATTCTTGAATACGGCGGAAACGATTGCAATTTTAACTGGGCGGAGGTCGCAAACAACCCCGAGGGCGAATTTTTGCCCAACACTCCCGAGGAGCGCTTTACCGAAACCTATTTAAAGCTTGTCGAATATGCACGCGAAAAGGGTGCCGAGGTTGCGATCTGCACGCTCGTGCCTATCGATTCCGAGCGCTTTATGAATTGGGTTACGCGCGGACTCGATTACAACAACGTTTTGCGCTGGCTCGGCGATATTAATATAATTTCGCGTTGGCAGGAAAAATACAGCCGCCTTTCCGAAAAGGTGGCAAGTCTTGCAAACTGCAAGCTCATTGATCTCCGCTCGGTTTTCGGCAATAATATGGGCGACCTTCTCGGCATAGACGGCATGCACCCGAGTGCAGAGGGGCACACCGTTCTCGGCGATATTTTTCAGAAAAAGGTCCTCGCGGCTATATAAACGTTTCGGCTTTGCGCTCTTTCGGTGCAAAGCCGTTTTTGACTAAAACGTTAGTCCTTGCCCTTGACTTTTCGTTTTTTCTCTGCTATACTTAATCCAAGGAGGTGTTGTATGTGTTAGAATTTTTGATGATCGCGCGCGATGCATTCTATACCTTGCTCGGACTTACGTTTTTGCTTGCACCGATTGCCTGGTTCGCCGTAAGCCTTACCGCGTTTATCAAGCTCAAATACCGTCCGAATGAGCGCAAGGTGTGGACGGGCAACCTTATTGCCTCGTCGATAGTGCTCGGCGTTATTATTCTTTTCGCCCTTTTTATCGCGCTTATCGTCTACGCCGCTCAGGACGCCGTGATTTATATGTAAAAAATCAAGGAGGTGCCTGCGTTGCTTCCCATTCTTTTTTTGATACTTTTACTGTTGCTCTGCCTTTCCCCTGCCGTATGGTTTACTATAAGCCTCGTTATGTTTATAAAGCATAAAAATTATCCCTACGACCGAAGAATGTGGCGCGGCAGCCTTATCGCATCGGCGGTATTTCTCACGTTGGTTTTCGGGTTTGCCGCCGTTGTATACGCGCTGCTTGAAGGCGCTGTCAGAAATATGTGATTATGAAAGATAAAACCTTTTTAACAATACTCTATACGATCATCGCTCTCGGAGCCTTGCTCACGGTTGCCCACGCGATATATGCAGTTCTGGCATACGGCAACTCCTCGATAATCCATTTCGTTTCGAAGGAGCTGTGGTGATATGAAAAAATCAAGGCAGATACTTATACTCATACTTACCGCGGCGGTATTTTTGTGCTTCAACGGCAGTGTTTACGCTCTCTTCACACAGCGTTGCGGTGCCAATTTCGAAACGCGCTATATCGAGCCCGAGCGTTATATTCCCTTTGATGACAACGCGCAATTCACCGCTGTCGATTCCGAGCTTGAGCTTAGCGGAGATATTCCGGTAATCGACGGAGCGGCGGCGCTCCTTCCCGTTTATTCGGCGATAGTCGATTCGGTCTATCCCGAAAGTGCGGTTGAATTTCAAAACGGCTCGTACACGGAAAACAGCAAAATACGCTTCACCGATACCATCAAGGCGTACAAGGGTGTAGTTGACGGCACCAACGACGTCATTCTTTGTGCCGCGCCCTCCGCACAGCAAAAGCAATATGCCGCAGATCAGGGCGTTGAGCTCGTATACGTCCCCATAGGCTACGAGGCATTCGTCTTTTTCGTGAACGAAAGCAACCCCGTCGATAACCTCACCGTCGATCAGATAAAGGACGTATACGCGGGCGAAATCACGAATTGGAAGACTGTCGGCGGAGCCAACCGCCCGATAAATCCGCTCGACCGCCCCGAAGGCAGCGGAAGCCAGACGGTTATGCTTAATTTTATGGGCGGCAGAGAAATAAAGAAAAATCCGCTCGGCGTGTTCGGCGGCGCGATCGGCTTTTCCTTCCGTTTTTACGTCGAAAATATGGTTGCCAAAAGCGGAATCAAGCTTCTTTCGGTCGAGGGAATCGCTCCTACCGAGGAAAATATCGCAAACGGAAGCTACCCGATAATATATAACTTCTACGCCGTATACCGCAAGGACAACGAAAACGAAAATATCAAGCGCCTTGTCGATTTTATCCTTTCGCCCGAGGGGCAAAGGATCATCGACGAAAACGGCTACACCCCGATATCCCGATAAACCGCGCCCGAGAGTAGTTCTCGGGCGTAATTTTTTGTATTTTTTTAAAGCAAAATCTCAAATAGGGTTGCAAAAACGAAATCATTATGTTATAATGTTAATATAGTGCAGTAATGTGCTTTTTTACCGCGTCTCTGCAAGACAGAGCCCACCCGCACGGCATTCGGGGTTTTTGGTCCGTTTGCCGTTTTCCCTTCCAAAGAGGTAGTATTATGAGATTCTCAATCGGCGATTTGATCGTTTACGGTGAAACCGGAGTTTGCCGTGTTGACGATATTGTCGAAAAGGAGTTTATGGGCGAAGTACGCCCCTGCTACAAGCTCCAACCCCTGTATCAAAGCTGTATGATCTTCACCCCCGCAGATAACGAGGCGGTTTTTATGCGCCCGATTATCTCTGCCGAGGAGGCAAAATCTCTTATCGACGGTTATAAATCCGTCGAGCCGGAAGAATGTCCCCCCGCTTCCCCGCGCGCACTATGCGAAAGGTACGATAAAATCATCAAGCTGCACGATTGCTCCGCGCTCATAAAGCTTTCGGTTTCTATCCGTGCAAAGCGCGAGGCGCTTTTGGATAAAAAGAAAAAGCTTTCGGCTGTGGACGAGCGTTATCTCAAGCGTGCAGAGGACCTGCTCTACGGCGAGCTTGCCGCCGCGCTCAATATGGAAAAGCATCTGATGAGCGGATTTATCCACAACAGATAGAACACACAGACCGTTTTTCGATACAAATTTTGCCATAGACTCAAAGGAAATGCTTAAAGGCGTTTCTGAATTCTTGGTTCTGAAGAGGAATTATTATGAAGCTTCAAGGTAAATCGGTTATATTCGTAGGCGACTCGCTTTGCGAGGCGGCTTGCGAGCTTAAAGACCCGAGCCGTCGCGCTACTGCCGGCTGGGCGGGCAGAATTATGGCAGAAAAGGGAATGACAGGTATTAACCGCAGTAAAGGCGGCGCTTCGATGTCGCTCTGCCGCGGTGAAAATATCGTTATCAATCAGCTTATCGCCGAAAAGGACAATAAATACGATTATTGCATTATCGAGGGCGGCGGAAACGACGCATGGGACAGCGCTCCCGTCGGCGTGATTTCCGATGGCTTCGAGGGTCCCTTCGACACCAACAGCTTCGCAGGCGGCTTGGAGGCGACCTTTAAATACGCGAAGGAAAACTATAAAGGCTCGATTTTCGGCTTTATCGTAACCTTCCAAATGCCGATAGCACCGTTCGGCAGAATGAGCGATATGAGCGAATATTTCGCGCTTTCGAAAAAGATATGCGATAAATGGGAAATCCCCTATCTCGATCTTTATTTCGACGAAAACCTCAATAAATATCTGCTCAAAACGCACACCAACGAATGTCTTCCCGATACCGTCCACCCCAACACAAAGGGATACGACATCCTCACCCCCTACATCGCGAATTGGATGGAAACACTCTAACAAAAAAGAGGCACGCTTCATAAGGAAGCGTGCCTTGTTTATTTGATTTTAAAGGTGCTTAACCGATTATACCCAAAAGCTCCTTAAAGCTGTAAACCGTCATACCGTCGTAATGCTCGTTTTCGCGGTCGAAAAGTATCGGCGCGATGCCGACCTCCTCGGCGGAATGAAGGTTTTTGACGTTGTTATCCACAAAAATGCACTCGTAAGGCGATTTTCCGATAGCCTCGAGAGTAAGATCGTATATTTTAAGCTCGGGCTTGCGGCATTTCACCGAAGCGCTTACCGTTTTATGAGCAAAATATTTGTTCAAGCCGAATTTTCCACATATATATTCGCTCCACTCCGCAATATCGTTCGAAAGCAGAACGAGGGTATATTTATCCTTTACCTTTTCCGCAAATTCGATAAATCCGCTGTCGAGAGTAAGATAATTATCTATATAACGCTTGGAGTGATATTCCCAATCGGAATAGCCGAGCACATTCATAAACTCACGCGCATCTATTTCGCCTGCACCCGCCTTGTCGAAAAGACTTTCCTTGCGTATAAGCTCTTCGATACGGCGGTATTCCTCTGCCGAAAGATTATCGCGCGAGTAATCGAGCAATCTGCCCTTTGGCTCGTTAAGAATGACGCCGTACATATCAAGAATGAGAGTTGTGTATTGCTTTATCATTTTTATCACCCCTGTTTTTATTATAAAACATACTCGGTTTGTTGTCAAGCGGTCGAAATTTGTTGACAGAAGCGCTTTTTGGTTGTATAATCAAGAGGATAGTTATTTTATGCAAAGGAGCGATAATATGACCGATCTTCAGAACACTCCGTTGATGCAGGAGCTTATCGAGCTTTCGAAGAAGATAGGCGAAAAGAAGAGCCCTCCCTTTACAGCCGAGCGACTTTTCGTTACGCTTGTCAGCGTGCTCGACGGCAGTCTGACAATCCGCAATACCGAAGAATTTGACAACGTTGCAAAATCGCTTGTCAACAGCAATATCGACCTCAAAAAGCTGAAAGAGGTTATGCTCGAAGACGTCCTTAACGACAGAAACGAGCTTATGGAGGACGTGTTTATGCGCAACTCCATATCCTATGCTATTCAATATTCCAACGAAAACGGCTTCACCGCACTCACCCCCGCCGTGCTCGTTTATTGCATACTTACAAAGCCGAGCGCAAAGCTCAAGCTTTTGCTTTCACGCTGCTTAAAGGAAAATCAGCAAACCGATTCCTCTCCCGAGGACAGACCTATCGTTCCGAGAAGCGACGGCGCGCCCATGCCGCAGAACAGCGAGCCCACCGACAGACCGATGACTCCCTCGCAATCCCGTGAGTCCGATACCGAGCCCGTAATTCAATCGGGCGCGGCGGCTTCGTCCGACGGCAACACCCTCCCGAAGAGCGCAATCGAAAAGCTCACAGCCGAGGTAAAGCGTATTCAGGAGGTCCTCTCCTCGAAAATTCTCGGTCAGGCAAACGCGATCAACGTTACAACCTCGGGTTATTTCCAATCCGAGCTTCTGGCAATGACAGCAACCGAGCGCACCAAGCCGCGCGGAACCTTCCTTTTTGCAGGCCCTCCCGGCGTCGGTAAAACCCTTCTTGCAGAATCCTTCGCAAAGGAAACCAAGCTTCCCTATAAGCGCTTCGATATGTCGGAATTTGCAGATAAAGAGGCTCATATTCGCCTTATCGGCTCCGACCCCGTATATAAGGACAGCAAAAGCGGTGTGCTGACCGAGTATATTATTAATAACCCGCGATGCGTTATTCTTCTCGACGAAATCGAAAAGGCGCACTCCGTAGTTCTTTTCCTTTTGTATCAGATGCTCGACGCAGGTACCCTCGTCGATGCAAACACGAGCAAGGTCGCATCTTTCAAGGATGCGTATATCATCTTCACCACCAACGCGGGCAAGCAATACTATGACGATACCGAAAACGGCGATTTCTCTGCCGTTTCCCGCAAGGTGATTCTTAAAGCCATTCAGAAGGATATCAACCCCGCGACAAACGAGCCCTATTTCCCCGCGGCTCTCTGCTCGCGCTTCGCACAGGGCAACGTCGTTATGTTCAACCACATGTTCGCCTATATCCTTCACGATATCGCAAAGGCGCAGATAACCAAGCACTGCGACGTTTTCGGCAAAAAGTTCGGCATCAAGACCGAAATCGACGATTCGGTTTATACCGCAATCCTCTTCTCCGAGGGCGGTAACGCAGATGCGAGAACTATTACAGGCCGCGCAAAGAGCTTTTTCGACAACGAGCTTTACGAGCTTTTGAGACTCACGAGCTCGAAGCTTACCGATACCGAAATAAAGGATATCGAGAAGATCTCGATCGGCATCGCACTCCCCGAAAACGACGAGGACATCTGCAAGCTCTTCCGCCCGAAGAACACTCCCGAGCTTCTTCTCTTCTCCTCCAAGGAGGTTGCCGATAAATATACGGGCAAGACCGATAAATGTATCTTCCGCCACTGCGAAAACGCAGAGCAGGCGAAGGCTTGCCTGAAAAACCACGATATCAAGGCAATTATTATCGATATCAACTACGGCAAAAAGCATGACGCCGATTACCTGAATATCGAGGACGAGGCTTCCGAAGCACGCGATTTCTTCTATTTCGCACACGAAAACCACAACGGAACGCCCATATACTTCATCGAAACCGCAGAGCGCGATTTCGACCGCGAGGAAATCGTTTCCTTTATGCGCAAGGGCGTTAAGGGAATCGTTGACGGCTCGGATAAAAACGGCGTATTTGCCGAGGAGGTCGAATCGCTTTGCATCAAGCTCCACCAGCAGCAGAGCATGAACGAGCTCGCACGCGCAAACAAGCTCGTTACCTATGAAACCGCACAGAAGCTCACCGAGGGCGGAAAATGTGCCGAAATCAGCCTGTTCGACTTCAAGCTTGCCGTTGCGGTCGATCCCGAGGACAGCGACGAGATTCTCGGCAATATGTCGAAGCCGAACGTAAGCTTCGACGACGTTATCGGCGCACCCGAGGCACAGAGCGAGCTTAAATATTTCGTAGATTACCTTAAAGACCCGAAAAAGTATCTCGGCACCGGCGTAAGCGCACCCAAGGGCGTTCTGCTCTACGGCCCTCCCGGTACCGGTAAGACCTTGCTCGCAAAGGCTATGGCAAGCGCGTCCAACTCGACCTTTATAAACGTCGAGGGCAACAAGCTTATGTCCAACGGTCAGGGCGACGGAAGCGAAAAGATCCACAAGCTCTTCCGCACCGCAAGAAAATACGCGCCCACGATAATCTTTATCGATGAAATCGACGCTATCGCCAAGGAGCGCACCGGCTACGGCGGAGGCAGTGAGGCTGTTCTCACAGCTCTGCTCACCGAAATGGACGGCTTTAAAAAGGATTCCGCGCGCCCGGTATTCGTGCTCGCGGCAACAAACTTCGACGTAACCCCCGGCTCGCCCAAGAGCCTTGACGGTGCGTTGATGCGCCGCTTCGACCGCAAGCTTTACATCGGTCTTCCCGGAAGAGCCGACAGAAAGCGTTACCTGCAGATGAAGACCTCGAAAAACGCCCGTTTTGAGCTGAGCGAGGAAACTATCGACAGCATCGCTCTCCGCTCGGTCGGTATGAGCCTTGCACTTCTCGAAAACGTGCTTGAGCTCGCACTCCGTACCACGCTTATCAAGGGGCTCGATAAGGTTACCGACGAAATCTTCGAGGAAGCCTTCGAATCCTTCAACAGCGGCGAAAAGAGGCAGTGGGACCCCGCAGACCTCGAACGCACCGCGCGCCACGAGGCAGGCCACGCCTTCCTCTGCTACCACGGCGGAGAAACTCCCTCCTATCTCACGATCGTCGCACGCGGCAACCACGGCGGCTATATGCAGCACGGCGACCACGAAAGCAAGGGCACCTATACCAAGAAGGATCTTATCAACCGCATCCGCGTTTCTCTTGCGGGCAGAGCGGCTGAAATCGTATACTATGGAGCCGAGGACGGCATAACGACAGGTGCGAGCGGCGACCTTGAAAACGCAACCCGCGTCGCTCAGGCGATGATATGCTCCTACGGTATGGACGATCCGTTCGGACTTTCGGTAGTCGGTCAGGATGCGGCACTCAACGGAGAGCTTTCCGCCGAGGTAAGAGCAAGAGTGAACGCTCTTCTTTCCGAGGAAATGAAGAACGTCATCGCGATTATCACAGACAATAAGGCGGCGATAGACGCGCTTGTCGAAAGGCTTATGCAAAACAGCTATATGACGGGCGACGATATCGAAAAAACGCTTTCGCAGTTCTGATAATAAAAATCAACGGTTTTGCGGGACGCCCCTCGGGCAGTCCTGCAAAGCCGTTTTTCTATTGACAAAGCAGTCGGGCTGTGGTACAATACATTTAACACCTTTGTTAAATGAGGATTTATTATGCCTGCAATCAAAACCGAAGAGCTAACAAAATTTTACGGAAAGACGCGCGGAATAGATCGCGTTTCACTCGAGATCGAGGAGGGCGATTTTTTCGGATTTATCGGTCCCAACGGTGCGGGCAAAAGCACGACTATAAGAACTCTGCTCGGGTTTATTAAAAAAACCGGAGGCAGAGCCGAAATATTCGGAATGGATATCGAGAAGGACAGGACCGAAATAGCGAAAAGCGTCGGCTATCTCCCCTCGGAAACGGCTTATTATTCGGGTATGAGGGTGCGCGATATGCTCGCTCTCTCGGCAAACCTGCGCGGAATCGATTGCTCTGCCGAGGCAAAAATACTTTGCGAAAGATTAAAGCTCGAGCCCGAAAGAAAAATAAGCTCGCTTTCCTTCGGCAATCGCAAAAAGGTCGGCATCGTCTGCGCGCTTCAGCACAAGCCGAGGCTTTACATACTCGATGAGGCGACGAGCGGACTCGACCCGATAATGCAACGTGAATTTTTCGATATTCTGAAGGAGCGCAACCAAAACGGCGCAACTATATTTCTCTCCTCGCACAACCTTGCGGAAATCGGAAAGCACTGCAAAACGGCGGCGGTCATCCGCGACGGCAGGATTCTCGTATCCGACAGCATCGAAAATCTTAGCTGTACCGGCGTAAAGCGCGTAATCCTGCGCGGCATTACCGATATCCCCGTCATCGAAAATACCCGCGATATCAAGGCGGAGGGCGATACGCTCAGCTTTTTATACAGCGGTAACGCAGATAAGCTTATTAAAGAGCTGTCCAAGCTCAGCTTCGTCGATATTACGATTTCCGACCCCGATGCCGAAGAGGTATTTCTCAATTACTATACCGAGGAGGAGCGATAATATGACACTTTTTAAACACGAAATGCGTGTCAACAAATGGCAATATATTATATGGTCGCTCGCGGTTGCATCTATGCTCGGCATATCGCTTCTCATCTACCCCGAAATGAAGAGCCAGATGAACGAGCTTACCGATATGTTCTCGCAGATGGGTGCATTTACCGATGCGTTCGGTATGGATAAGCTGAACTTCGGCGAATTTATGGGATATTTCGCAACCGAATGCGGAAATACTATCGGTCTCGGCGGCGGTATATTTGCCGCGCTTGTCGGCGTAACGGCGCTTTATAAGGAGGAATCGAACGGCACGGCGGAATTTCTTCTCGCCCACCCGATAAGCCGCTCGCGAATTGTTTTGGAAAAGCTTTCGGCTGTTATCGCGCAGATGCTCATCTTCGTTTCTGCCTCGGCGCTCGTTTCTATATCGGCGGCAGCCGTGATCGGCGAAAGCTACGAGCCGAAAATTATGCTTCTTATATTCCTCGCACAGCTTATTCTGCAAACCGAAATCGCGCTTATCTGCTTCGCCGTTTCCTCGCTCGTGCGCAGAGGGGGCATCGGAATCGGCATCGGTCTTTCGGCTTTGTTTTATTTTATGAACATCCTCTCGAACATCACCGAAAGCCTTGAATTTCTTAAATTCATAACCCCTTACGGCTATGCCGACAACGCGCGCATCGTTTCCGAGGGAAATATCGATGCGATAAAGCTTCTTATCGGTGCCGCAATCGCTATGATATGCGTCTTCTTCACCGTTTACCGCTACAACAAAAAGGAAATACTCTGATAAACCGAGGCGAGCTTCGTATTATAACGGAGCTCGTCTTCTTATTAGTAAAATTTCTCAAATAAATTTTCATTATCCTCTTGAATGTTTTGCAGTTATATGTTATTATTAATTGAGCTCAGATGAAAGGAGCTGTAAAATGTTAGAAATTAAAAACCTCTGCTTTTCCGCAAACGACGGAGCGGAAAGGATAGATATACTTAAAAATATCGATCTCAATATCGAAAACGGCAAATTTTTGGTGCTCACCGGCCCCAACGGCGGCGGTAAAACGACGCTTGCAAAAGCGATTTCGGGTATCGTTCAGTCGACAGACGGTCAGATTCTCTGGAACGGCTTGGACGTTACGAATATGTCGATCACCGAGCGTGCCCACGCAGGCATTAGCTACGGCTTCCAGCAGCCCCCGCGCTTCACGGGAATGACGGTAAAAGCGCTTTTGCAGATCGCCGCAGGCGGCAGAAAGCTTTCCCGCATTGATTGCTGTAACTATCTTAATAAGGTCGGTCTTTGTGCCGCCGATTACGTCGACCGCGAGGTAGACACCTCTCTTTCGGGCGGCGAGGTAAAAAGAATCGAAATCGCGACCATACTCGCACGCGGCAGCGGACTTATGATCTTTGACGAGCCCGAAGCGGGCATCGACCTTTGGTCGTTCGCAAAGCTTACCGAAACCTTCCGTGAGCTCCACAAGGAAAGCGACGCGACGATTATTATCATCTCGCATCAGGAACGCATTATTTCGCTTGCGGATGAAATCTGCGTGCTTTCGGGCGGTAAAATCGCGCAGTACGGCGCGCGCGACGAGATATTCCCCAAGCTTATGGCGGGCGATATCAACTATGGCTGTGAATTTATGAGAAAGGGCAACTGATATGGACAAGCTTGATTTTTCGCTTCTTAAAGAAATTGCCCTTATGGACTCCATTCCCACGGGGGCATACAATATACGCAAAAACGGTGAATCGGCAGGAAGATTTTCCACCGAAAGCATCCGTATCGACAACAAGACCGATAAGCCCGGTATCGATATAAATATCAAAAGCGGCACCAAGGGCGAAACGGTTCATATTCCCGTTATCATCACCGATTCGGGACATACCGAAACGGTTTACAACGATTT
Source organism: Clostridia bacterium (assembly GCA_017629895.1). Taxonomy (GTDB): domain Bacteria; phylum Bacillota; class Clostridia; order Oscillospirales; family CAG-382; genus Coliplasma. The sequence continues at coordinate 12,143 of JAGBWF010000100.1, read as the reverse complement.
CTTTATCGGGGATAATTGCGACGTAACCATTATGGCGGGCTGCGGTATTCACAACTGCGGCGACAGCGAATCGCGCCACGACGGTATACACACCTTCTATATCGGCAAAAATTCGATCGTGCGCTATGCCGAACGCCATTACGGCGACGGCGACGGAAACGGCGAACGCATTATGAACCCCGAAACCGTGGTTTACGCGGGCGAGGGCTCGACGATTCAGATGGATACCACCCAGATACGCGGTATCGATTCGACCTACAGAAAGACAACCGTCGTTCTCGCAAAGGACGCAAACGCGATAATCAACGAAAAGCTCCTTACCCACGGCAAGCAATATGCCGAATCGGATATGGATCTCGTGCTCGACGGCGAAAACGCAAACGGCAGAATCATCTCGCGCTCGGTAGGTCAGGACGAATCGAAGCAGGTGTTCCGCCCCTGCGTAACCGGCAAGGCGAAATGCTTCGGTCATATCCGTTGCGATTCGATACTTATGGGCAAAGCAACGATCAGCTCTATCCCCGCGGTTGCGGCAGAGCACCCCGAAGCAAACCTTATCCACGAAGCCGCTATCGGCAGAATAGCGGGCGACCAGCTTATTAAATTAATGACACTCGGTCTTACCGAGGAAGAAGCCGAAGAAAAAATTCTCGAGGGTTTCCTGGGCGAAAACGCATAGAAACAAACAAAGAGCAGGAAACGGAAATCCCGTATTCTTGCTCTTTTTTAACGTTACATATTTTTCAATCAAAGCTAACACAAGGAGGTACAGCATGAAGCGTCTTATCATCGCAATAACACTTTTAACCGTTATATTGTCTATGCTCACGTCCTGCACCAAGTCGGAAAATACAAACGAATCCGCCGTTTCGGAGGATAACGCATCGGCAAGCGCAAGCGCTCACGAAAGCATCGAAGCCTCTGCTTCGGAAAATCCCGCCGAAAGCTACGAGGATATGTTCGAGCACGGAAATTATTCGTATAAAAGACTTTCCGGCAACGTTTACAGCGCATATTACGAGCCCGACGGCTTCAGACTCTGGCGAACCGACAGAGAGCTCGGCAGCTTTTTCCGCGGTTCGTATCAAGGCGGGATAGAAGCGATTTCCGAAAATCGCTTTTTGGCCCACGGCAAAACCTCGAACAGCACCTTTTCGATATCGATAATCGACGAAAACGGCGAAGAGATAACCAAGCTCACCGAGGTATGCGGTTTCGAAAACAAAGACGGTTATATTTTGATCAGCTATCCCTCTAAGGACAGCAGGTTTTCGAACACGCGCACCGTAATATTAGACACCGACGGCAAAGGGAGCGGCGAGTGCTATTACGAATTGCTTTCCGAAACCGTTCCCGAGGGAAAGGATTGCGAGCTGCTCGGTCTGCGCGACACCCGTATTTATGAAATCGCAATCGAAAACGGCAAAGCGACCGAAAAAGAGATAAAGCCCTTGCTCGAAACGAAACAAACTATATACGATACCGAAGTTACAATCCGCAAATACGAGCCGCTTTTAACCGAAAGCAAGATGTTTTCGGGCGGTTATTGGGTTTATTTCGACGGCGGATACGATTATCTCGGTTCTTCTGTTTCGCGCAAATACACGTCCGAGGAGCCTATATTCACAAACGGACTTCTTTTGCTCAAATACCAGACCGAGCCCGACGTATACTTTGCGCGCAATATGCTCGATCCAACGCAGGAGCCCACCCTTCTTTTATCCCTGCAATGCAAAGCGGAAAGCGACTATATAATAGCCAGAGACGGCGGATTTTTGCCCGATCCGTGGATTATTATCGATAAAAACGGCAATCGGGTTTATCAAGAAGAACTGTCCGAAGCGGTCAACGAAAACGGCGAAACCTATATTGTGCAGCTACGCTCGATAGAATTCGATAACGAATCCGAAAATCCCAACGCGATAATTATAACGCACAACGACGGCAAAACCGAAAAAACCACCATCGAAAAGTTAATTTCCGAACGATAGCATACAAAAAACGGAACGTTTTTCGCGTTCCGTTTTTCTTTATTTTCTCGGTAATACTATCTTGCGGTTTTCGATCTTGCTCGATTGGCGGTAGATAACCACCTTTCTGCCGATAACCTGAACCGCTTCGCAGTTAAGCGCTTCGCAAAGCGAAACCATTGCTTCCTTGGGTGTTTCGGGGCAGGTTTCGAGAATGGTAAGCTTGATAAGCTCGTGTGCCTCAAGCGCCTTTTCGACGGTATCGATGACCGTATCGCCGATGCCGAATTTACCGATCTGCGTTGTCGGCTCTATCGAATTTGCAAGCGAGCGAAGATACGCTCTTTGTTTTGTCGTAATCATTTTTTCACCTTAATATATTTTTTCTGTTTATGCGAGAGTGTCTTTCGAAAAAGCCGCTCTCGCGCTCTCTTCAAAACTTTTTAATATAAATACAATTAAATTTCTATAAAAATCCGCGACATGCGCGTTTTGCCCCAAAAACGCAAGCGTTTTCAGGGACCCCATGGATTTTTATACCTATGATGACCGAAAGTGTGGACAAGCGAAGCGCGCACACACTTTGCGCGAGCGAACGGTCATCCCAAACCCGCCGCAGCGGATTACCGACCGAAATGCTTGCATTTCGCGTCGAGAGCGTTAGCGTTTCGGGGTCCCCGAAAAATCAAGGATTTTTTGGGGAAATATCAGTGCTTCCAAATCCCCCGTGGCGCTCCTCGGTACATTCGTCGTCCTCGGTTATGCCGTAGGGCAAAAAGAGCCCCTGCGCGAAAGCGTCGCCCGCTTTTACGGTATAGGTTTTATTTCCGCCGACGAGCTTTATTTTTATATGCCCTTCGTTATCGGCATTGAAATAGTCGGAATCGATAACCCCTGCGGTATTCGCAAGGCGCACGCCGTATTTAAAGCCCGAGCCCGAGCGCGGCAATATAACCAGCACCCAGCCCTCTGCAATTTTCGCGCGGATACCCGTATCGATAACGATTTCCTCGCCCGATTCGAGCACAAAATCGTACGGTGCGATAAAATCATAGCCCGCCGAGCCCGCCGTTGCGCGCCTCGGAAGAATTATATTTTCATATCCTTCGCGCCCAAACTGCGTATTTGAAACCTTATAAAATTTTGCAATACGGTTCATATTCGTTCCCTCACGTTACAACAAGAATTTCGGTTCGGCGCTTTTCCATACCTCTGTAAAGGCTTTGCCGTTTATAACGGCGTTGCAAATCAGTTCATAGGTGCTTTCGAAGCTCTGCTCGCTTTCCGCGACGTTGCTCTGCCATAGCGAAACGTATTTTGCGGAACCGCTTTGCGAAATAAAATATTCACAGCCATCGAAAGCAAGCTCTAATTCCCTGCCGCCGTCTATTAAAAACATAAGCGCCGCCAAGGATTTTTTCTTGAACAATTCATCAACTATAAGGTCGTAAATATCCATAAAAGCACCTCCGAGTGTTTTATTATCCGTTCCAGCCGCCGTTGACGTCGAAGACCGAGCCGGTTATATATTTTGCCCTGTCTGATGCCAGAAACGCCACACATTCTGCAACCTCGCTCGCTTCGCCCATTCTGCCGAGCGGAATTTCATCGCAAAGCGCATCAACGTCTTCGAAGGTAAGGTCGTCGTTCATATCGGTATCGATAATGCCGGGGCAGACGCAGTTAACGCGTATTCCCGCAGGTCCGACTTCCTTTGCAAGTGCCTTTGTAAATCCGATAATTCCCGCCTTTGCCGCCGAATAATCGACCTCACAGCTGCCGCCGCTTTCGCCGAAGACCGACGAGATATTGATAATAACACCGCTTTTTCGGCTTATCATCGAGGGCAGTATTCTTCTCGCGAGATTTATCGGCGCAAAAAGGTTTGTTTCGTACATTTTTCTCGCCGTCTCCTCCGAAATCGCATCGAAGGGGGAAACGAGCGCAACACCCGCATTGTTCACAAGAACGTCTATATCCTTGCATTTTTCGGCAAGCGCTTCGACCGCCGCCGCATCGCTCAGATCGGCGGAAACAAATTCGGAATTGCCGAGCTCCTCGCAAAGATCAGCCGCGGCATTAATGCTTTGATTGCAATGGATATAAAGATAATATCCCTCTTTTGAAAGAGCACGACAGATCGCCTCTCCGATACCGCGCGCACCGCCGGTTACCAGCGCAATTCTTTTAGTTTTCATTGTTTTTCTCTACGATTTTAAGCAAATGCTTCAAATCGCTCTTCGAATATTTGTAAACGGCATCGCAGAAGCTGCAGGTCATAACCGTAACCTCTTCACCGTTTTCTATCATGTCGTTCAATTCCTTCGCGCCGAGCGAAATGAGCGCGTTATCGGTCTTTTCGCGGCTGCAAACGCATTTGTATTCGCATTCGATTTCATCGAAAACGTCGTATTCGATGCCGTCGAACACCTCGTCGAGCACGTCCTCGAGCTTGCCTTCGGACAAGGTTTTTGTAACAGCGTGCATTTTCGCGGCGTTCTGCTCCAATTTTTCGGCAACCTCTTCATCTGCAAAGGGCAAAAGCTGCACCAACGCGCCGCCCGCCTCTTTAACACTGTAATCGCGGTCGACCAAAACGCCGAGCGCACATACGGTGGGTATCTGCTCGCTCGTCGCATAATAATATGCGATATCGTCGCCGACCTCGCCGGTCTGTATCTTCGAAACGCCGACGTAGGGCTCGCTTCCGCCCGCATCGCGCAATATATAAAGCTCGCCCTTGCCGATACAGCCGCCCACGTCGAGCTTGCCGTCGGCACGGAGGGGCAGGTCTGCCTGCGGGTTCTGAATAAATCCGCGCACGTTACCGCACCAATCGCTCGTTACGACAACACTTCCGCCGACACCGTCGCCCTTGAAGCGAATGGTCATAACGTCATCCTTTTCGCCGAGCATCGAGCCCGCAAGCGAAGCCGCGATAAGCGTTCTGCCGAGCGCCGCGGTTGCAACGGGGGTTGTATTGTGTATCTGACGTGCACGCTCTACTATATCGCGCCCATCGATAAGGATAGCTCTCGCCGAGCCGTCTCTTGTCATTGCTCTGATTATACGTCCCATTTTTCTTTCGATATTTCCTTCTGTTAATCTGTTTTCTATTTAGCTACCGCTTTCTTCTTGCCGTCGGAAAGCATAAGCTCGAATTCTGTTCCTGCAGGCAGCTCGTCCACACTCTTTATCGCCCTGCCGTCCTCGCCGAAGGCTACCGAAAAGCCTCTGCCAAGAACAGAAAGGGGATCAAGGCTTTTCAGCTTTTCGTTTTGTGCGAAAAGCTTCATTTTTTCGCGTTCGATCCTGTTGCCGACGATATTATATAACCGCTCCTCGTTCCTCGCGACAGCCATTCTTCTGTCGTCGAAATAACTTTTCGGGCTTTGAAGCACGGGGCGCTGTGAAAGCACCAGCAATCTTTGACGGAGATAATCGGTTTTCGAATTAAGGCTTTGAAGCATTCTCTTTTCGACGTTCAAAAACTGCTTTTTGAGCTCGCGCACGTCGGGCACGGCAAGTTCTGCCGCCGCACTGGGTGTAGGCGCGCGCAGGTCTGCAACGAAATCGCATATCGTGAAATCGGTTTCGTGGCCGACAGCCGAAATTATCGGGGTTTTACATTCGTAAACCGCGTGTGCAAGCGCTTCGTCGTTAAAGCACCACAGATCCTCGGCGCTTCCGCCGCCTCTGCCGATAATTATAACGTCGCATTTACCGCTCGCATCGAGATTTTTAAGTGCCTCTATCATCTGCGCGGGTGCAGACGGTCCCTGAACGAGCGAGGGGTACAAATACAGCTTCACGGCAGGAAAGCGCCTGCGCGAAACGTTTATCATATCCCTTACCGCCGCACCGCCGGGAGCGGTGATTATTCCGACGGAAAAGGGGATTTTCGGTATTTTTTTCTTATGCTCGGGCGCAAAAAGCCCTTCCTTCTGCAGCTTCGCCTTTAACTGCTCGAAGGCGATATAGAGCGAGCCGATACCGTCGGGCTCGATTTCCTCGGCGTAAAGCCTGTACTGTCCGTCGCGCACGAAAACCGCAACGCGACCCGTGCATACGACCTTCATACCGTTTTCGGGCTTGAATTTAAGCTTTGAAGCACCGCCGAACATCGTTGCGGGAATCGCCGAGTTTTCGTCCTTTAAGGTGAAATATATATGTCCGCTTCCGCCGTAAACACGCACGTTCGAAAGCTCGCCCTTCACCACGACCTTATTGAGCATCGGCGAGGTCGCGAGATAATCCTTAATATAGGTATTAAGCTGCTCGACTGTCAGCGCGCGCACGGTTTGACCGTTCATTCGCCTGCCTCTTCGGGATTAATAAGCTCTTCGGTATCCTCTTCGGTCTCTGCCGAAAGCGGCTTTTTCTTCGCAAGAGGCTTTTCGACGCCCTTTGCGTATCTGCCGAGCACGCCGTTGATAAAGCCGACGGAATCCTCCTCGCCGAAATGACGTGCGAGCTCAAGCGCCTCGTTCACCGTAATTTCAACGGGGATTTCGGGGAAATAATCTATTTCACAGCCTGCCAAACGGAGCACCGACAAGGATACTCTGTCGATACGGTCGATTCTCCAATTTTCAGCACAGCGCTCGATCTTTTCGTTTATATCGCCGAGATTTTCATCGGCAACAAGGAAAAGCTGTTTAGCAAATTCGCTTATTTTCAGTTCGCGCTCCTCCATAGCGTCTTCCATTATCTGCTCGGGAGTGCGATCGTAATCAAAGCTGCGCTCGAAAAGCAAAGTTATTGCCACCTCGCGCGATTCGCGTCTTGTCATATAGCCTACCTCATACAAAAACATAATGATTCACGTTATTATACCACCTATTTCCCGCTCTGTCAAATATATAATTAAAGAAAAAATAATAAAAAGCTATTGAAAAACAAACATTTTTTGGTATAATTATAATGTTAAAATATATTTTTGTAACCGAAAGGGTAATATTATTATGTCTAACGGAATTTTCGGCGCAGAAATGCGCCCCATAGTTACAATCGTAATGGACGGCATCGGCATCTCGGGCCGCGAGGAAGGCGACGCTATAAAAGCGGCTGACACCCCCACCCTCGATATGCTCTCCGCAAAATACCCCTGCTTCTGCCTCAAGGCTCACGGCACCGCGGTAGGTCTCCCCTCCGACGACGATATGGGTAACTCCGAGGTTGGCCACAACGCACTCGGCGCAGGTCAGGTATTCGCGCAGGGTGCAAAGCTTGTAAGCGAAGCTATCGAAAGCGGCAGAATGTTCGAAAGCGCATCCTGGAAGGAAATCGTCGCAAACGCAAAAGACTCGACGCTTCACTTCCTCGGTCTCTTCTCGGACGGTAACGTTCACTCGCACATCGACCACCTCAAAGCAATGATCGTTCGCGCAAAGGAAGAGGGACTTAAAAAGGTTCGTATCCATATCCTTCTCGACGGCCGCGACGTAGGCGAAACCAGCGCACTCGAATACGTGCTTCCCTTTGAGGATTTCCTTTCCTCGCTCCGCGACGCTAATTTCGACGTTTGCATCGCTTCGGGCGGCGGACGTATGGTTATCACCATGGACCGTTATGAAGCAAACTGGGCAATGGTAGAAAAGGGCTGGCAGACCCACGTTCTCGGCGAGGGCAGACAGTTCGCATCCGCAGAGGAGGCTATCAATACCCTCCGCGCAGAAACCGGCGCAATCGACCAGGATCTCGCTCCCTTCGTTATCGCACACGACGGCAAGCCCGTAGGCACCGTCGAGGACGGCGACAGCGTTGTATTCTTCAACTTCCGCGGCGACAGATCGATCGAGATCAGCAAGACCTTCGAAGCAGGTGCGGATTTCGATAAATTCGACCGTGTCCGCGCTCCCAAGGTTGTATTCGCAGGTATGCTCGAATATGACGGCGACGCTCACATCCCCTCCAAATACCTCGTTTCGCCTCCCGAAATCAGCAACACTCTCGGCGAATTCCTCGTTAATAAGGGAATCCGTCAGCTCGCTATCTCCGAAACCCAGAAGTACGGCCACGTTACTTATTTCTGGAACGGCAACAGAAGCGGCAAGTTCTCCGAAGAGCTCGAGGAATACATCGAAATCCCCTCCGACGTAGTTCCCTTCGAACAGCGCCCCTGGATGAAGTGTGCCGAAATCACCGACGTGCTTATCGAAAAGATCAAGAGCGGCAGCTTCGATTCTCTCCGCGTTAACTTCCCCAACGGCGATATGGTTGGTCATACCGGCTCGTTTATCGCGGCAAAGATCTCGGTCGAGGCTCTCGACGTCTGTCTCGCAAGAATCCTTAAGGCGATCGACGAGGTCAAGGGTATCGCAATCATCACCGCAGACCACGGCAATGCAGACGAAATGTATGAAATCGACAAGAAGACCGGACTTGCAAAGACCAACAAGGACGGAAGCAAGAAGGCAAAGACCAGCCATACTCTCAACCCCGTTCCCTGCTATATCTACGATAATTTCTATTCCGACAAATACGAATGCATTGAGGGCAGCTACGGTCTTGCAAACGTCGCGGCTACCGTCGTTACAATGATGGGCTACGAGGCTCCTGAAATGTGGGAAGCTTCCATGATAAAGCTCAAGTAATATAAGGACTGATTTAAATGCTATTTTCTATTTTAAGCAGCGGCGGAACGCTGGGCGAAAAGCTCGTGCTTCTCCTCATTTCCGTCCTTGCGCTTCTTCCCGCGCTCTCGGTACACGAATGGGCGCACGGATATGCGGCGTATAAGCTGGGCGACAGCACGGCAAGGGCAGACGGCAGGCTTTCGTTAAACCCGCTCGACCATCTCGACCCGCTCGGAACGCTTATGCTTCTGCTCGTCGGCTTCGGTTGGGCAAAGCCGGTGCCGGTAAACACTCGCCATTTCAAAAAGCCGCGCCGCGATTTTGCGCTCACCTCGCTCGCAGGCCCGATTTCGAACCTTTTGCTCGGCTTTATATCGGCGCTTCTGTACGTGCTCGCGTTTTACGCCTGCTCGGCTTGGGACGTTTCGCAAATGACGGCAACGGTGATTATAAACGTCTTCTATTTCTCGACGCTTTATAATCTCGGCCTTGGCTTGTTTAACCTTATTCCCCTTCCCCCGCTCGACGGCTCGAATATTCTTATCTGTCTGCTTCCCAACAGATTGGCGGCGAAGTATTCCAAAATCAGATACTATTCAAGCTATATCTTTCTGGCGCTCGTAATTATGCGCCGAATTCCCAGCCTTTCATTTATTTCCGAAATAGTGTTCTGGCCCGTAAACCAAGGAAGATCGCTTCTCTTCGAGCTTTTCGTGGAATTCGGAGATATGATTTTCGGCTCGCTTTTTGCATAATATCTTTAAATATTAACGGTGATTTATGGAAATACTCAATTTAAAGGTTGAGCAATACGAGGGACCTCTCGATTTACTGCTCGCCCTTATTTCCAAACACAAAATAGATATTTTCGACATCCCCATTTCCGAAATTTGCGATCAGTACGTCGCCTATCTCGACGCTATGCGCAAAATGGATATGGAGGTTACGAGCGAATTTCTCGTTATGGCGGCAGAGCTTATGCTTATCAAAAGCAAAATGCTCCTACCGCGCAACGAGGAAAGCGAAGACCCGCGCGCCACGCTTGTTGATGCTCTGCTTGAGCACCAACGCGCCAAAGCGGCTGCCGAATTTCTGAAAATGCAGAGTGCGGGGCACTACGATACCTTCACAAAGCCCGCAAGCGAGCCCGAAAAGAGCGATTACTCGCGCGATCATGCGGTAGAGCTTCTCACAGAAGCGTTTTCGCGCATTGCCGATCGCGTTGCATTGCGCAAAAACGAGGGCGAGCCCGAGCTTTTCAAGCGTATCGAGGAACGCTATTATTCCGTCGAGGAAAAATCCGAAGCCGTTATTTCCTATCTCAAAAGCAAGCGCACCTGCTTATTTATCGACCTGTTTTTGCGGGTAAGAAGCAGAAGCGAGGCTGTCGCGGTGTTTATGGCTCTGCTTGAGCTTGTGCGCGACGGCTTGGTTGACGTCGAGGGCAGCGGAGAAGAGCTTGAGCTTTCACTCGCCGAGCCTGCCGACGAAAAGCAGGAATCCGACTCGGTATAAGACCCATAATTCAAACAACGAAAGGTCGGTGCCTTATGAACATAAATCACGAAACCCCCGCCGCGCTCGAGGCAATATTATTCGCCTGCGGTGCGCCGGTTGCTTTCGAAAGGCTTTGCGAAATACTCGGTGTCAATGCCGAAGGACTTCGCGAGGCGGCGGCAATTCTCAAAAACAAATATCAGGACGACAGAGAAAGCGGCATACAGCTTATCACCGTCGAAAGCGCTTACCAGCTCTGCACGAAGGCATACGTTGCCGAATACGTGAAAAAGGCGCTCGAATTAAGAAAAGCGCCCCCGCTTTCGAAGGCGTCGCTTGAGGTTTTGGCGATAATCGCATATAACCAGCCGGTTACACGCTCGTTCATCGAAATGGTGCGCGGCGTTGACAGCGACTCTATCGTTTCCTCGCTTGTCGATAAGGGACTTGTTGCAGAGCGCGGCACGCTTGATGCACCCGGCAGACCCGTGCTTTTCGGCACGACCGATGCGTTTTTGCGTTGCTTCGGCTTGGAAAGTATAGACGATCTTCCCAAAACCGAGCTTCAGATGTCGGGCGAGCAGGTCGCTATCGATTTTACCGCAGAAGAGCCTGCCGAAAATACCGAGGCAGAATAATCTATACGGAGGCATTTTATGAACAACACGAACGATATCCCGCTTAAACAGATAATAGAATCCGCACTTTCAAAGATCGGCGAGGTCGTCGACGTCAACACCGTTATCGGCGAACCCATCTCCGTCGGCGAGGTTACTCTCATACCCTTTTCGAAAATCGCAGTCGGCTTTGCTTCGGGCGGCACCGAATACGGCGGAAAGAACCCCCGTGCAGACGGCAAGGCTTATTTTGCAGGCGGCAACGGCGCAGGCGTTACAATGACTCCGCTTGGATTTATCGCTGTCGAAAACGGCGTTGCGCGAATCATCGAGCTCGGCAACCCCGCAACCTATCAGGCTCCGAAGGACCCTGTCAACCGCGTGCTCGACGGCATTAACGGCGTTATCGAAAAGGTTCCCGATATCGTCGATAAGGTTATGACGCTCATCAATTCCTACAGCGCATCGCCCGATTCCGCAATATCGGTCGATGAAACACTCGCAGAGAACGAATAAAAATAATCGGCAGGCTTGATTTTTGTCAATCCTGCCTTTATTTATCCCCTAAAATATTGACATTCGCGCCTTTGGGTGCTATAATCAACGCAGAATGAAAATTCGGAGGAAATAAAAATGAGAATTATTGTTTGCGAAAACGCAGAAGCAGTTGCAAAGGAAGCAGCGAAGATTTTCGCCGCACAGGTTTATATGAAGCCCAATTCCGTTCTCGGTCTTGCTACCGGCTCTACCCCCGTCGGTATGTACAAGATCCTTGCGGATATGAACAAGAAGGGCGAAATCTCGTTCAAGGATTGCAAATCCTTCAACCTTGACGAATACTATCCCCTCGCTCCCACACACGATCAGAGTTACCGTTATTTTATGAACGTTAACTTCTTCGATCACATCGACATCGACAAGGCAAACACCCGCGTTCCCGACGGTCTCGCGGCAGATCCCGCAGCTATGGGCGCAGAATACGATGCAGCTATCGACGCAGCAGGCGGTGTAGATATTCAGGTTCTCGGTATCGGTCAGAACGGCCACATCGCGTTCAACGAGCCCGATGAAAAGCTCGTTGCAGGTACCCACCTCACCGGTCTTACCGAAAGCACCATCAATGCAAACGCTCGTTTCTTCGAAAAGAAGGAAGACGTTCCCACTCAGGCAGTTACTATGGGTATGGCTTCTATCATGAAGGCTAAGACCATCATCCTCCTCGCTACCGGTAAGGCTAAGCATCAGGCGGTTTCCGAGCTTCTCGATGACAAGATCACCACTCAGAACCCCGCAACCCTTCTTAAGCTTCACCCCAACACTATTATTCTTGTTGACAAGGACGCTTACGAAGGCTAAACGAACGTTTGATTCGGCGCAGAACGGACAAAAAAGAAATTCATTATTGAATATATTAAGGTTGAAACAGCGTGCAAACACGCTGTTTCTTCTTTTTATTTATTGTATTTTTTGTCCTTTGAACG